>JBJHCD010000726.1:0-3752 GCA_050485845.1 Pirellulaceae bacterium
TCGTCCATCATCAGTTCGGCGTGGCGTCGCGACTTGCCAGCTCGAGAAATCCTCGGCGATGCGAGGCATCCCAGACCTGGACGGCATAGTGCGGGTCGAACGCTCCGCATTGCCACTGGCAACCGGGGTTCCAGAGCGACAGCAGGTACTGAGCCGCCACGATCGCTCCCGGTTCATCGGCCTCCTCGGCCGCCCAGATATCCAGTTGATTCGGATTCCAGGGATTGACTCCCGTCGCGTCCCGCAGGCCCGGAAACGCCATCGCCATCATCACAAAGTCCGTGTCTCGTGTTTGCTCCATTCTTGATTACCTCCATGGCCGGCAGGCTGTTGCCTGACGAGTGCAATCATACTACTATCTGGGGAGGGGCGTATCAATCTCCTGAGCGAGAAAGTGCGAGATTACGCGAGATAGCACGAGAAAACATCCGATGACTTTTGGCGAGCGTATCCGGCAGCTGAGGCATGCGAAGGGTTTGACCTTGCGTGACTTGGCGCCCCTGGTTGGTGTCGGCTTCACCTATCTCTCCAAGATCGAGAACGGACGGCTGGACTACGGGGACTATCCGAGTGCCGCGCTTGTCCATCGACTTGCCGATGTGCTCGAAGCCGACGAAGAGGAGCTGGTCCTCTTGGCGGAGCGCGTGCCCGAGCGGATTCGGAAGCGCGTTTTGGAGAGGCCCGAGGTGTTCGCCGCGCTGGCGGACTGTGACGACAAGACGCTCGACAGGGTGATGCGGCAGATTCGCAAGTCAGGCCGAGCACGTTCGGGGTGACGATGGTGCGGACGACAGTGTGATGGCGAAGTGAATTCCCGATGGAGTGATCCAGGAACATCACGACCATCTGATGATTTGTGACAATGTTTCGCTGTTTCTGGGAGAACAGGACCGCTCGCATGGCAGGTGGGGAACCGATAACGCTAGCCGAACTCCAGAAACTCATCGCCGACAGCAAGGGCGAATGGGAGCAGATCGAGTTCAAGAAGACCACGGGCGAATTGCACGGCGGGATGGAGACGCTGTGCGGTTTCCTCAATGGGACGGGTGGCAAGGTGCTGTTCGGGGTCACCAATGCGGGTAGAGCCGTGGGGCAGGAGGTGAGCGATCAGACGCTGCAGGATGTTGCTAACGCAATTCGGAAGCTGGAGCCTCCTGTCTGGATCGAACAAATCCGCGTCCCAATTGGGGAAAACAAGGAGGTGTTGATCCTGGAAACGTCGCTCCGAGGCGAGTCCCCTTACACTTTCGACGGCCGCGCCTACCAGCGCATCGGCAACACCACCTCGCGGATGCCGCAGGCGGAATACCAGCGCCGCCTGCTGGACCGCTCGGCCTCACCGTTTCGCTGGGAAGACTCGCCAGCCGAACGTTTTGCGCCGGCGGATCTGGACTCCGAGGAAATCGACCGCATGCTCGACGCGGCGGTGGCTTGCGGCCGCTTGGAGCGGCGGCCGGAGAACGTTGCCGAGGCGCTGGACAAACTCAAGTTGCGGTTCGAAGGGCGGCTGACCAGCGCGGCAGTTGTCCTGTTCGCCCGCGACCCACTTCCGGACTATCCTCAGTGCTGCCTACGAATGGCCCGCTTTCGCGGCACGAGCAAATTAGACGATTTTCTGGACCAGCGCCAGGTGACTGGTCACGCCTTTCGCCTCCTGAAGGAAGCCGAACTGTTCCTACACCGCCATATTGCGATCGCCGGCACGTTCCGACCGGACTCGTGGGAGCGGCAGGACCGGCCGGAATACCCGCCGCTGGCCCTGCGCGAGGCCCTGGTAAACGCCTTGTGCCATCGCGACTACAGCATCGTCGGCGGAGCGATCTACATCGCCATCTACGACGACCGACTGGAAATCATCAGCATGGGCACGCTCCCGCCGGGAATCACGGTGGACCAATTAAAGCAGCCTCATACCTCGGTACCGCGCAATCCGGCGATCTCCGAGGTGTTCTTTCGACGCGGCCTGATCGAAAAGTGGGGCCGAGGTACGCAGGGCATGGTGGAAATATGCCGGGCAGGCGGCTATCCCGAACCAGATTTCATCGAGGAGGGTGGGACGCTCACGGTGCGTTTTCCCCTGGGAACCTATTCGCCGCCGGCACAGGTGAGACACGATTTGACTGAGCGGCAACGGCGGGTGTTATCGATCTTGAGTGATGGCAAACATTGGCGATTGCGAGACATTTTGGAAATGCTTGAGGACCGTCCGGCGGAACGTACACTGCGGGACGATCTTCAGTTTCTTAAAAAGGCGGGGCTTGTTGATTCGGGAGGCAAGTCCGTGGCGGCTCGATGGTGGCTGGTAGTCGAGCGGTGACGGTGTCGAGTCCGGCGGAGAACGGCGGACCTCGGCGGACCTCGGCGGAGAACGGCGGAGAAACAGGGAAAGGTGCTGACCACCAAGAGGTAGGAATTGCGGAGTTGCCCCGAAACGTGCGGCGGACAAGACGAGACGGATGACCTACTGCAGTTCGACAATTGTCTCCATCGGCCTCCGAGCCTACAGCTCGGAAGACTTTCTGCGAAACATTCACGGTGTAGCGTCCGTCGCGGAACTGGATGGCGATGAGCTCGGGTACCTGGTGGGCAAGGACACCGAGATCAAGCGACAGAGGTAGACGATGGCAAAGCAAGAGTTCCTACGGCTGCCTGTGGTCTCTGCCGGGGCCGAATTCCTCGTCATGGGTTATCTGATGCGCCGCAACATTCTCACGTACAAGGCACCGCCGAACAACGAGGGCTACGATCTCATCTGCATCCATCCCGACCCACGCCATCGGCCAGCCCCCGACGAACTGCCACAAGTGCGGGTCCAGGTGAAGAGCCGGTACGCTACGGACTGCGACCGAGGGTTCCCCGTTAAAGAGGCGAGTCTGGACGCCTTTGACTTCCTGATCGTGGCATTTTTGAACATCGGCAAGTTTTTCGGCAAAAACGACGGCATGGTGGGCGAGCGGGAGGCAGAGTTCTACACGCTGCCACGGGATTTCATTCGGCAGCACCACGATGCATCCTCGTCTTGGCAAAAGGTCAAGCTGCGTCACCTTCAAGCCGAAATCGAGCAGTTCAAGAACGGAACGGGCTTTGAGTTAATCGCCGAGAAGCTGGGAATACCAAGGCCGACCAAAATCAGAAGTGTCCTTTGAACGACCGAAGGTGCGTCATGACCATCACCAAGATTCACGGGGCGGAATACCTGATCCGCAAGATTTTCAGCAACGACTTTAATTTCGCGATTCCCCATTACCAGCGCCCGTACTCATGGACGACGGAGCAAGCGGGGGAATTGCTGGACGACGTGATTTCATTCATCGGCTCGGACACCAGCGTAAGCATCGATGATCTGACTCCGTACGTCCTCGGCAGTGTCAGGTCTCCAAGGAGTGTGCGCGGAGCGCCTTCCAGTTCTGGTTCGGCCTTATCCGTGCCAGAAAAGACGCGCTGGAGGCTCACTCCGCTGGCTACTGCGCATTCGGGCTTGGCTTCGCACAGAAGGTGCTGGTGATTTCGATCGAGCGGCTGGCCGAACTCCTCTCGGCCATGAACTCGTCCGATGACGTGAGTTGCCTCATACGCCACTGGCACGTCTGTTTCCCTTGTCATGGAACCGCAAGAAATGCTGATCACCGGCGTCCTGGAAATCTTTCCGCTTCAGCTTCGATACGGCTCCGACTCGCGCGGCCGTGTAAATCAAGATCGCAATAATCGCCTTGTCGCGGAGCCCCACAATGTTCGTAGTGTCGATCGAATGG
>JBJHCD010000727.1:0-3738 GCA_050485845.1 Pirellulaceae bacterium
CCATTCGGATGTGGAGCCAATCCTGGTCGGAACGCTTTGCGGACGCCTCGGCCAATCCCTAAGGGTTGGAGCCGCGTCCCATAACGGAGAATGGTTCGATGCCCAAATATGTCGTTCGACACGGATCCGCTCGTGCCCTGGCCGTCGCTCAGACCCGAGGAAACGAAGTCTGCGCCCGAGGGACTCGAGTCATTCTCCGTACCAATCGGGGCTTGGAAGCGGGCGAAGTCCTCTGCGACGCAACCGAGCAAGCGGTCGCTCAACTGAAGGATCCGGGCCAGGGACAAATCGTCCGCGAAATGACGCCGGAGGACGCGGTCGAGCAGACTCATATCCAATCGCGCGAACGGGAAGAGTTCGAAATCTGCCAGCGGTATGTCGAGCGATTGAAGCTGGCGATGCAACTGGTGGACATCGAACACATCTTCGGTGGTGAGCGGATTGTGATTTACTATCTGGCCGAGCAGCGGATCGATTTTCGCGAATTGGTGAAGCAGTTGGCCTCCGAGTTTCAGACGCGAATTGAGATGCGGCAGATCGGTGTCCGAGACGAAGCCAAGCTGTTGGCGGACTACGGCGATTGCGGAAAGCCGGTCTGCTGCAACACCCACTTGGTCACCATGCCTCCCGTCTCGATGAAAATGGCCAAACTGCAGAAGGCGACCCTCGATCCGACGAAAATCTCAGGCCGTTGCGGAAGACTCAAGTGTTGCTTACGCTACGAGTATGACACGTATGAGGAACTGCAGAAGGAACTCCCCCCGATCGGTTCCGATATCGTCACCGGATTTGGGCGGGCGAGAATCTTGAATCACGAGATCCTCTCGCAACAATTGCTCATACAAACGGAAGACGATCGCCGAATATCGATTGGTGTGGGGGAGGTCCTTTCTGTGATCAAGCGGGGTTCCGGTCGCCGTTAGGTTTTTTCAGGGACATTCGAGTCGGCTCGTCTTCCCGATCGCCTCCGGAGTCAGGCCTCCCCCGGGTAGTACGGAGCGGGTTTCCCATGCCACCATCTCACCGATCCTTGGCAAAACTGTTGCGTGAAGATCCGCGTTTCAAGGCGGATGCCTATTACTTCGTCCGAGAAGCGCTCGCCTTCGCTCAGCAGGAACTCGGCCTCGGCATGAGTTCCGAGTACGACGCCGAACAGGGAGGCTACGAACCGCATCTGACGGGCCAGCAGTTGTGCGAGGCAACTCGCATCTACGCGCTGGAACAATTCGGCTACATGTCCAAAGTCGTTCTGAATAGTTGGGGAATCTACTCCACGGGAGACCTCGGCGACATTGTCTTCAACCTGATTCGCATCGGCCAACTGAAGAAATCGGAGCGGGATCGCCGGGAAGACTTTGATGACGTGTTCGACTTTGACGAAGCCTTGCAACAGGACTTCAAGATCACACTGCCCGATTGACGAATTCCATGGATGCCGAAGTGGATGCCCAAGTGGATGCCAGAGCTTCTCTCGATTCCGAGCGTCAACGGCGACGAAAAAGGGCCCTCGCGGTGACCTGCGGGGCCCTTTATACGGTTTGGATCGGCTATCTTGTCATCGTGGCCCTGTTCGCCTCCCGCTGAGCCGACGACGGCCAAGTCTTGATTTGCGGCGAGACTATTCCACGCCCAGGGAAGCGAGTCGAGTCTTGGCTTCCGCCGCCGCTTTTTCCATCACGTCGGCGATCCGCACCGGGCAACCCGATTGCCGCTTGCTCTCATCGGCCGCTTCCATGAATGCAAAGATTTCCAGCGTCTCGGCCGGCGCAATGGGTACTTCCTTCGTTCGGAAAAACTTGACGATTTCCACAACCAGCGGACGGTAGCCTTCGTAAGAGCCGATCTCCCGAATTCCCTCCGATCCGAACGCGGTTCCCCCATAACCGGATCGCCCTTCGCGTATTCCGCGGAATGTCCCCACTCGGCTTCCATCCCACACCCCGACGACGACGTCGATCCCCTTGGTGTGTGTTCGGGAAACCGTTTCGCAGCCGGTTCCCATCACCGTGAACAATGTCTCCACGCCATGGACTCCGTACCAGAAAAGATCGGGGTGCGTCTTTTCCAGCGCGGCGGGACTGTAGGCATCACACCCCAAAACTTTTCCAATGGCGCCGTGGCGAATTTCCTGCGCGCCGCTGGAGTAGCGGAGCGACGAGGAGGAGAAGACCGGAGTTCCCAGCTTTTCGGACGCCTCGAAAATAGCAATCGCATCGGCCAGTGAACCGGCGATCGGCTTGTCGATGAACACCGGCTTACCTGCTCGCAAAGCCGGTAAAACCTGCTCCAAGTGAGGACGGCCGTCATTGGTTTCCAGAAGTACCGCGTCGACTTCGGCAATCAACTCGTCGATCGAATCGGCGATCTTGATTCCCATGGCCGCAATCTGCTCGGTGTATCCGGGAATGCGACTGACGCTCGATTCGATATCGGGGCTACCCGGCGGATACGCAATCGTCACTCGGCAGTTCGCGACATCCTCGGGAGCATTCTCATCGTTCAAGATCTTGGCGAACGCGGGGGCATGGGATGTGTCGAGTCCAATGATCCCCACGCGAATGATCCCGTCATCGGCCCGTGTGGATGGACTGGTCAACCCGACCAAGAAGCCGAGGACCACGAGCGTGCGAAGGAGCTTGCACAGCATGTTCGATTTCTCCAAACAAGTGAATGACGAATGATCGATTCCAGCGAGAGCCCCATTATAGGTCTTGCGAGGCCTCTCGGGGATCGCTCAGTCATCTTCCCTTGCCGAACGGAAAAAATCTTCGGGCACATGGCGGTCGACAATCCGGCCCAACTCATCTCGACCGCGGCGTTGTCCATAGGTGTGCCAGGGATGAATCTCCGCCAACTCCGGCATCAGCTCCTTCAATTGCTCGATCAACGTCTCCGCCATCCGCTGCATCGTCGGATTGGGGGCGTTCTCCAACATCGCCAAGGCCGTCTTCATGATCCGAACCAGTCGCGAACGCTGAAGAATCGGCTGGGAGAGGACCGAATTCGATTCGACCAGCAATTCGGCCAACGGAACCTCCAGCGCCTCCTGCCACTTCTGCAGTTCACTAATCCGCAGGTCCGTCGATTCTTCTTCATGCATTCGGAGCGTGCGGATGTCATAGCCCGTATGGCGAGCGACACTGCGAAGGGAGACCCCCTGCTGTTCCCGTACGGCTCGGAGGCGATGACGCGCCACCCGTGTTTGGGGGCCGGTGGGAACCGAGTTGGCGGAGCAATCGGATGCTGGGGTCGAGTCGAAATTGAGAGTGGACATGGTTGATCCCGCCTTCTGAAGAGCCTGATGAGGAGTTGGCTGCCCCCGGCTCTTCCCGACCAGCGGGACCCCCTGAAGAACCGTTCCAGCGAAGCGCGAACTCGAGTCAGGTTTGGACGCATTCAGGAATGTGTTAGTTCCGCCTTTTTTCTGTTTTTTTCCTGCCAGTTGCTTGACGAATTCTCGCTCCCCGTTCCAGCTGCCTTGGAGGCGGGTGACTGGGAGGGGGGAGGGGGCAACGGTCTCGACCGGCGGAGGGGAATAAGTGGGGCGGTCCGCTGCTCCCCCACCGTGTCGGGACGCTCGCTCCGCGGAAGCCCCTCGTCGGTCGGCGGAAATTCGTCGCTCCGGTCCATCGTCCTCAACGCTCCGTGCACCCTTTGCGTCAGGATTCCCCACCGTTGCCAACGCCGTTGTAGCTCTCCAGGTCGGGCACCGGCACGACGATATCGGCATCGACCGGA
>JBJHCD010000728.1:0-3728 GCA_050485845.1 Pirellulaceae bacterium
TCGAATCTTATACCGCCCACTGACTTACGACGACACACCGGACGCCATACCCTTTTCATACCCTTTTCGATTCCAGCCGAGCGGGTTGAAAACAGGTACAGCGATCCGGTGGCCATCGGGTTTTCCCATTCCTCCCAACTGGTGGAAGGCCCGATCATGCCTCGAAGGAAGTCCGACACGCCCTGGCTGCACGTAGCCAGCGGTTTCTACTGCGTCACGCTCGCCGGGAAACGGCGCTATCTGGATCGCGATTACAAGATCGCTTGCCAAAAGTTCAAGCGGCTTCAAAGAGAGATCAAGCAAGGACGTAATCCTGCCACAAAAGAGTGGCTCGACGCCCCGCTGCTCGATCTCGTCAATGAATTCCTCGACGACATCAAGGCTCGCCGGTCGGAGGGAACCTACCGCAACTGTCGCGAGCGGCTCACCCGTGCCATGAAGATCCTGGGAACCGATCTCCGGGTAGGCCAGGTCCGCCGCCTGCACCTCACCAGGATCGAGCAAAAACTGAGTACGAACTACAGTTCCGCAACGGTCCGAGATACTTTGGCCTCGGTCCAGCAGGTTTTCAATTTTGCCGTCCGCAATGACCTCATCGACTTCAGTCCCCTGGCTGGCTACCAGAAACCATCCGGTGGCGGACGGTCTCGGCTGATCACTCCCGCCGAGTTCCAAACGCTGCTCAGAAACGCCGACGTCGGCTTCCGACGCTTTCTCATCGCGCTTCGCCTCACCGGCTGCCGTCCAGGCGAGGCGAGGGCGTTGACCTGGGAAATGGTCGACCTGGACAACGGACTGTGGATTCTGGCCAAACACAAAACCATCACCATGCAGCGTGATCCGGCCCCCCGCGTAATCCCCTTGCCGCCGTCGATTTGGAAGCTTTGTCATTGGCTGGCTCGTAGGCCACACGAGCCCCAAGACCATGTCTTCCTGAACCGACACGGGAGACCGTACACCAAGGACATCGTCGCCCGCAAATTGGCACGTATTCGCGAGAAGGTGGGAATCACGATGAAGGATGGTGAGAACCTGGTGCTCTACAGCAACCGACATACCTATGCGACGGGAGCGGTAGGGCGGGTAAGTGATACTGAACTGGCCACCTTGATGGGACATACCACTACGAGGACCTTGAGGCGTTACGTGCACCTGAACGCGGAACATCTTCGCGACATTCAGCGTCGTGTTCAGCGCTGACATCCAGTTCGGGAAAATGCTTGAAGTCGAGTTCCAAACGTTTCGCTGCTGCCCGACGGCGGCGAGGCGTTTCTCGAGCCTGGTCTGGCGAAACCGTCCACTCCTGCTCCACGATCAAGACGGTGGAAAGAGGAATCTTGACGATTGCGCCAAATCGACCCGATGCGGGAATCGTGAAGGTCTCGGGCAAATGGCCATCGCGGATGAGCTGTCGGACTCGCTCGACACTCACGCCCCATCGCCGGGCCAGTTGACCGACCGAGTGTGCTTCGGCTGTGGTTTTGCTTCTTGACATGGCGTGATCATTGGGGATGGTGGGAAGCCACTTCGACTTCCTCAAAACAGTCGTCTCTCGACTTGGTTTCCGTAAACGGTCCATGGGGTGCCGGGATGTTCTTCCCGGCCGTAGAGTTCCAAATAAGGCCCAGGGCTGACGCGTTCGATCAGCTCTCGGAAGGCAAAGGGCTTGCGGCTGTGGATGGTTCTTCGGGCAGAGATCCAGCTGCGGCAGGTTCGGTCTCGGAATGGCAGGTTGCCCCTTACGCCCAGCAGCAGGTATTCATGGGAAACCCGCCAGTAGTTACCCATTCCCAGCTGCGGCTTGATCCACACCAAGCAGGACTTGTAACGAAACCCCCAGGCCTGGATCACGTCGAAGGCTTCCCGGAGAAAGGCATTCGTCGTCCATAGGTGGAGATGAGCCTCCTTGGCCGCCAGCTTCTTCACGGGCTCTCGAAGTATCTCGTCCATCGTCATCGTCGAGTAATGATTCTCGGCTGCTCCACGGGCGGCCGTGTTCGAGTAAGGCCAAGGCGGGTCGGCGTAGATGGCGGGAAACGTAGCCTTCCGGGTGATCAACTCGCGCAAATCCCGCACAATCGAAGGGTGCGCCGGCAAGCACACCTCGTTGCCGGCGTCTTCGCCGGGACCTTGGTCCGATCGGGCTGGATTGGACGTATGGCTCACGACGGATTCCTCGACCCACGCGTGTATATCCAGGTATGCGCCTCATCAAGCAGAGAGCGGAGCAGTGGAAGATCATCGCGGCCGAAATGAGTTGACTCTTTCCAGACGTCGCCATTGCGAAACCGTCGAGACACGGTCACCGAATGCCGCAGTCCACTGGGAGTCTGCTTCCGCCAGATGCAAACTCGAAGCAGTCCCCGACGAATCTCATGAGCTGGTTTCTTCTTCAATCTCACACCCCTGGAAAGTAAATGAGGAACGGGAAAAAGTTGGTCGGCGGCCCCGTCCTGGGACCGCCGACCGGGAATGAAAGTTCCCACCCATCCGTGGACGGAACCTTTCCACCGCGACCGAGCAGGAACTCCGAAGAGTTTGCTAAGCCGGCGCGCGATTGTCGGACAATGAATGATGGATAGGACCACCGCATTGGCGGTTATCTTCCAGCCACCGCCGTAGCATCGACACATTCAGAAAGATCGGGCAGTCCATCGGCCGATCCTCGAAGTGGCGACACTCATTCTCCCAGACGTAGGCCACCAGCCCCGCCAATGCGTCCACCTCGTAGGCCCTCAGCAAGCCAGGACGATAACTTTTCGGTTCCCCGAGAATGTCGTCCAGACAAGACATCAAGCAGGCAAGGTCATCGCGAAGCTCAGGGGCCAGGCAACCGTCATCCACCAGGGCGAACATGAGGACTCGCATGAGCTTCACCAGATCGGCCACATCCCGCGGCTGGAACATCTGGTCCACTTGTCCGCTACTGCTGGACATGCGGAAGAGGTTGAAGCGGTAACTCCAACCACCGCACTCCTCTCCCTCCTTCCAAAGGCTCGAGACAAGCTCGCCCGCTCCCATCGTGGCGTAGGGTCGCTTGCCGTGCGAAGGTTTCTTGGTATTTGCATCGTTCCCGTTTTCCATGGCATATTCTCCTTGTTCATCGATTTGAAAGGAGCCAGTAACGGCTGAGGGTCCGGCTCCTAAGTTGGATCCCCTCGCGGAAGATGGCAGTCCTCCGCGAGAGGCCCAAGGTCAGTCACCTCACGGGGATCGAGCAAAAAACCTCCGCGCGAGAACGGGGTGACCGCCCCGTCTCGCGCAAGATCCCTCAGCAAAACCTTCTGCCGAACCTAATTCGTTGAGAGTGGGAGATCGCCGGATGCTTTACAGCTCGGCGGTCTCTACACTCCAGTCGTACCCGTCATAGACCGTTTTGAACGCGACCTCGTATAGTTGTCCGGGGACGCTTCGCATCAAACGAGTAATCGCCGGACCATCGCCCAATACGCGGTCAAGATCGTAGGCCGTGATGCCACTGCCGACTGCGAACTGCAGCGCGCCGAGGTGGCTAGATGTCACAATGCCGTAGTCGATGACCGTGGCGGGTGAAGGCCAGGTATCGAAATGGAGGCATTGCACGAGCCGGGTTGCCAAACCCAGCTCGTGGAGAGGACGCCTCGTGGGTAGTTCACCTCGCTTGAGATGAAAGTCACGAAGCGGGATTGCAAGGTACAGGTCAGTTCGATCAATGATCAGGTAGCACAGCCGACAAGTCTTGCACTGGG
>JBJHCD010000729.1:0-3726 GCA_050485845.1 Pirellulaceae bacterium
TGATTGGACTTCCCCTTCCGGCTAACCTTTCCCGTCGGACCAACAAGTCGCGGTGTCAAGGATCGGCTCGTTCTCATAGGGTGACTCGGGCTATTGGGCTCGGATTTGGGACTTTTCAGTCCGGAAACGCGAGGGGGCTGGTCCCTGGTATGCACGCCGTGTCGCCATGACCGCAAAAATTCCCAAGGAGTGGGAAATTCGATGGAATCCTATTTGCCGCTGGGTGCTTTTGGCTGGCAGGAATTGCTGGAACAGTTTCACGAGGTGGCGGTCACCCGGGGTCCGCAATGGGCCACGAACCTGCTGAGCGCCATTTTGATCCTGGTCGTCGGTTCCTGGGTGGCTCGACTCGCCTACAGCTTGCTCGGCGGGATCCTCGAGCGGGCTCGAGTTGAATCGACGTTGGCGAAGTTCCTCTGCCGCATCGGGCACGCACTGGTCATGATCGTGGTGATTGTGGCCGGTTTGGACCGACTGGGAATCAATACAACCTCTTTGGCGGCGGTCCTGGCCGCGGCCGGGTTGGCAGTCGGCATGGCCTTGCAGGGGTCATTATCTAATTTCGCTGCCGGCATCATGATGATCGTCTTTCGACCGTTTAAGGTGGGAGACTTGGTGGAGACGGGAGGGGCTCGAGGGATTGTGGAGGAGATCCATATTTTCAATACCCTGCTGCGAACGGCGGACAACGTCTTGGTGATCATCCCCAATAGCGCGATTACCGGGGGGAATATCACGAATTTTTCCACCAAGCCGACACGTCGCATCGACTTGGTTGTCGATTGTGGTTACGACGACGACCTGCGGGGGGTCAAGCAGTTTCTCACGGAATTGTTGGAACAGCATCCCCAAGTCCTTCCGGATCCGGTTCCCGTGGTGGCGGTGGGAGAATTAGGAGACCATTCCGTCCAGCTACTGGTTCGGCCCTGGGTGGCCACGAAGGACTATCTGTCGGTGCGGTGCGAGCTGATTGAACTGATCAAGCTCGGCTTCGACGAACGTGGATACCAGATTCCCTATCCTCAGCGCGACATTCACGTCTATCATCAGGCAGTCGCCCCTCACGGGGCGATTGGGATCTCCGCGGACCGCGAGATTTCCGAGTCGCGGGAAACTGACTCCCTGGTTCGACCTCGACGGGTCCTTCGTCCAGTTCCGGCCATGCCCCGAGCTTGAAAGAACTCGGTCTGTCTGGGAGACTACACGTCGTTCTCTTGCGACGTCGGATCAAGGACGCTTCTCGGCCTGGAAGCCGACCTTTCCTCTACTTTCCCTCAGACATGTCGAGATTCCGAGTTCATGAATTGCTGTCGGACAGATCGCCCCGTGACTTCGTCTTCACAGCGGCGCCTCTCGCCCCTGCCGCGGGCGTTTCGCCTGACTTCACTTGTCGTACTGGCGATGTTGGTCGGAAAGCCACCGTCGTTGCCGGCGGAGGAGTTGGGGGTCCGAGACGTGCGCGTGGAGGTGGAGTCCGGCGAGATTCACATCCAGGTCGAGGCTGCGGGTGACGGCGAGCATGTCTTGGTGGAGCTGGAACCATTTCAACCCGACGCGAAGTTTGCGGAGGGGAGGAAGGTTGCCGACGTGAACGAGGGAAGGGGCTTGGTCGTTCTGCCACGCAGGTCGGAAGGCCGCGACCGACTCGACTCCCGATTCCTCTTGGTTTCCAACAATCAGCCCGTGGGGCACGCTCGGTATCCCACGCATCTGGAAGTGGTCTCCGCGGACCGAACTCCATTTCCTCAAACGACCAGCAAGAAGGGGCTTCAGGTCCAAATGCTGGACGATGCCCTCGCCTTGGGAATCGAGCATGCCACGCTGAACGTCAATCTCGCGGGATTGATCGATCTTCGTGGGAGGCGAGACAGTCTGTCTTGGGAAAGTCAGGGGGGAAGATTTCTTTTTCATCAGCGAGCTTTGCTGCGGCTGGACGAGCAGGTCAAGACGCTCAGTGACGCCGGCGTGGTTGTATACCTGATTCTGCTGAACTACGTGCATGGTGATCCGGATGTGGATGCCATCATGCGTCATCCGCAATCTCCTGAACGTCCGCGCAACAACATCACGGCCTTTAATCTGGTCACCGAGGAGGGGGCGGCTTGGTTTCGAGCCACGCTGCAGATGCTGGCGTTTCGCTACGCGGGGCCCGATCGGGACCGTGGACGCGTGGCGGGCTTCATCGTGGGAAACGAAGTGAACTCGCATTCCTATTGGCACGCTCAAGGATCGGAAGAGCCGGAGGTGGTGATTGAGCAATATCACCGGATGCTACGGGTCGCCCATGCGGCCGTTCGCCGCAGTTCGGCCACGGCCAGGGTGTATATTTCCCTCGATCATTTTTGGGGCCGAGGGATGGGCTCCGATCCGCGGGAGGCCTTCGGCGGCAAACTGTTGGTGGATCAGTTGGCTGAGTGGAGTAACAACTCGGGGAATTTCGACTGGCATGTCGCTCATCATCCGTATCCCGAGAATCTGTTTGAGCCGCGGTCGTGGCTGGATCAGTCTCCTCGCCGATCGGCCGATACGCCGCGGATCACGTTCAAGAACCTGGAACAATTGACGCTGTATCTCGAGCGTCCTGAACTGATGTATGACGGTGAGCCCCGCCGAGTGATTCTGTCGGAGCAGGGATTTCACTCGCCCGACACTCCAGAGGGCCAGTTACATCAGGCGGCAGGATATTGCTATGCCTGGATCAAAGTACAGCAGTTGGAGGGGATCGACGCGTTCGTTCTCCACCGGCATGTCGATCATGGACACGAAGGAGGTTTGAACCTGGGGCTCTGGACTCGAAAACCCGACTCCGTGGCAACTCCCGACCAGCCCAAGAAGATCTACGAGGTGTTCCGGCTTGCGGATACCGAGCAGTGGGAAGAGGCGTTCGAGTTCGCGCTGCCGGTTATCGGCATCCGTAACTGGGACGAGCTTCCCTGAGCGGTGGGATTCAGTTGTCCAGAACTTCTCGAACCTTCTTGGCGAGGCTGACGGAGGTGTAGGGCTTCTCCAGGAGGACGCAGTTTTCTTGGGATGAGTCGAAATGGGAATTCGGCCGGGAGGCTTCCGACAGTTCGGATACCAGGAGTGTTCGCGTGTCGCCTCGCTGACCTGCCAGGGCGCGGGCCAGTTGTCTGCCTGTCATCTCCGGCATCACGAGATCCGCGACGACGAGGTCGATCTTGCCGGGAAAGCTACGTGAACGCTCGATCGCTTCCGGCGCGTTGACCGCCTCAATGACTCGGTAGCCGGCCGACTCGAGTGCCAGCCGTCCCAAGCTGCGCATCTGTTCCTGGTCTTCGACCAACAGGATGGTCTCGCTCCCTCCTGGAATAGGCGACTCACCATGTTGAATCGCCTCGTCGCTCAGTTCCGGCTCGGCCGCGGGCCACAGGACCTCGAAAGTCGTCCCTTTTCCAGGAGCCGAAGTGACGCGAATCATGCCACCCGCCTGATTGACCACTCCAAAGACGATGGCGAGTCCCAAACCGGTCCCTTTGTCGACTTCCTTGGTGGTGAAAAACGGTTCGAAGATCTTGGCACGCACCTCATCGGTCATGCCACATCCCGTGTCGGCGACGGTCAGGATGACCCAGCCGCCATCGGACGACTCGGGTGGGGACTCTTGAAAGCGAGTCTTGATTGTCAGTTGCCCCCCGTTGGGCATGGCGTCCCGAGCATTGATGGCCAGATTCAGAATGACTTGTTCGACTTGGCTCGGATCCGCCT
>JBJHCD010000730.1:0-2700 GCA_050485845.1 Pirellulaceae bacterium
CAGTGCCCTGGCCAGTCAATCGATTTCTCGCCAGGAACGGGTCATTCGCTGGGCGGCCGAGGTATCGCCGCGGTTGGAGGAGTCCGGGGACTGGCGGGTCGAGGAGACAGGTCAGGCCTTGCGACTGACGCCCCGAGGGCGACAGCGGATTCGGGACTGGAGCGGGATGGCCGACCTGGATGGAGTTTCGATTCAGCAGTTGTGGGAGCAGTCGGAGCGAGCCTTGACCGCGGCAACTCGCTTCCAGCGGGATCGTCATTACCTGATTCGCGATCAGGAGGTGGTGATCATCGACGAATTTTCCGGCAGACCCGCCGAAGGGCGTCGTTGGCGAGATGGCTTGCATCAAGCGATTGAAGCCAAGGAGGGTCTTCCGATTTCACCCCCCGTGGGCGATGCCGCTCGAGTCACGCTGCAGGAATTCTTCCTTCGCTACCAGTGGTTGGGGGGAATGTCCGGAACGGCACGTAGCTCCTCGGCTGAGTTTCGACAGATCTATCGACTGTCCGTCCGCGTGATCCCGACGCATCGGCCAACTCGTCGCCGAGTTCTGGCGACGCGTGTCCTGCCGGATTCCGAGGCCAAGTGGGGGGCCATTCTTCAGGAAGTTCGGCAGGTGGTGGCGGCCGGCCGTCCCGTTCTCATCGGAACTCGGTCGATCGACAAGTCGGAGCGGTTGGCTGAGGTGCTGGAAGCGGGGGGAATTACCCCCTCGGTCCTCAACGCTCGTCATCTGGCCCGCGAGGCGGAGATTGTCGCCGCGTCGGGCACTCAGGCCGGCGTGACCGTGGCCACGAACATGGCGGGGCGAGGAACCGACATTCAATTGTCGGACGAGATCCGAAAGCGAGGGGGACTGCATGTGATCGGCACGGAGTTGCACGAGTCAGCTCGTATCGATCGGCAACTGGTAGGTCGCTGTGGTCGCCAGGGGGATCCTGGTTCTTTCCGACAATATCTCGCCTTGGATGACGAGATCCTCGTGACCGCCTTCGGGCTCGAGTGGGCTCGGGATTTCCAGGCCGAGATGAAAGGGAGCCGGAACTTGGAGCGTTATGCATCGGTTTTCTCGCTAGCTCAGCGTAAAGTGGAACGGAGGCAGATGCGGGACCGGAAGCGATTGATGCGGCACGAGCGGGAGCGTCGTCGTTGGCAGGAAGCGTTGGGCGAGGACCCGCATTTGGATGGCGCGATGTAGACTTGCCGCCTCGATTCGCTTCCAATCGTTGCTTCCAACCGGTAGTTTCCAGCACTTTCCCCTTTCCTTTCGTTTATTGGGACTTCCATGTCAGAAGCATCGGCGGGGACCGCCCCACGCGCCAGTTTATTACGTTCCGTTGGTCCCGCGATCATTGTGGCTTCGGTGGTCTTGGGGCCGGGCAGTATCCTGACCAGTTCCAAGGTGGGCTGTCAGTATGGTTATGGGATGCTGTGGGTGTTGTTAATGGCCGGGGTGTTGATGTTCGGCATGACGGCCCTCAGCGCGCGTTTGGGCGTCACGTTGGAGGGGACTTTATGTGACGAGCTGCGTCGGCGGGCGGGTCGAGGATGGGCGGTTCTGGTGGGAGTCAGTCTGTTTCTGATCGCGGGTTGTTTTCAATTCAGCAACAATGTCGGCATCTTTGCCGCTCTGGAACCATTTTTTGCGGTGGAGGGTTCCTGGTGGCCCGACATTCTGCTGGTGACTTTGAATCTGGCGATCATTGCCGCCCTGTTTGGGATGAAGAAGTTGTATGTTCCGGTTGAGCGATTGATGAAGGTGCTGGTGGCGATCATGGTGGTCGGCTTTCTCGCCAACCTCGTGCTGGCTCGGCCCAGTCTCTGGGGAGTGCTCGGCGGTCTGGCTCCGCAGCTTCCCGACGGCTCCGCTGACAGTATTCTGCCACATCGGGATGGAGAGGGCCGAGTGGTCGATAATCTGTTTGTGGTACAGGCCATGATTGGGACGACCTTTTCGGTGGGAGGGGCTTTTTATCAGTCGTATCTCGTGCGGCAGAAGGGTTGGCGGATCGGGCATCTTCAACAGGGCCTGGTTGATTCGGCCTGTGGCATTGCCGTATTGGGGATGATAACGGCGATGATCATGGTGACGGCCGCCGCGGTGCTTCATCAGGTCGTTGATCCCAACGAGTTATCGGGCGCGGCCGACGTCGCTCGACAGTTGACTCCTCTTTTCGGCAAGGGGGCCACGATTCTCTTTTGTTTGGGCATTTTCGCGGGGGCGTTCAGTTCCTTCCTGATCAATGCGATGATTGGAGGTTCGGTCCTCGCCGATGGACTTGGCTGGGGAGGATACCTGGATCAACGCGGACCGAAGTACTGCACGGTGGCGGCATTACTGGCCGGAATGGGAGTAGCGTTATGGATGCGGGCCGCCAATGTGGACCGGCCGGTCAACTTGATCATTTTTGCTCAGGCCATGACGGTGCTCGGGAATCCCGTCTTGGCGGGCGTGATGCTCTATTTGGCGACGAGGAAGGATTTGACGGGTGAGCGAGCGGTACCGCTTTGGATCAAGATCTTGGCGGCGGCCGGGATGTTGGTTGTTACCTATTTGGCCATCC
This sequence comes from Pirellulaceae bacterium, assembly GCA_050485845.1. Lineage (GTDB taxonomy): Bacteria > Planctomycetota > Planctomycetia > Pirellulales > Pirellulaceae > JBJHCD01. The sequence goes on from JBJHCD010000730.1 coordinate 2,565, forward strand.
GCACCGGCGTACGGCTCTGGTTGGACAATGTCGCCTGATTCGTTTCCGGAGGGAGAGGAAATCTGGTCACTCTGGTCTTGGCTGACAAAAACATGTCGGACAAAAACATGTTTCTGTCCTACATTTTTTTGTCAGC
>JBJHCD010000730.1:2710-3717 GCA_050485845.1 Pirellulaceae bacterium
CCTGGTTGGTGATGGCGGAGTTTCTGGAAGCGGTTGACCTCGATGGGGTCGATGGGGAACCGCGAATGAACGCTGATCAACGCTGATGGGAAAAACCGGCCAGCCCTGTTGCCAGGAGGAACTACCAACTGGTCACCGGTGAGTGAGGGGGTGACAAGGCCCGCCGTGTTCGCGCCGTTCGGTTCATGCAGGCTCTCATTAGCGTCCCTGAGTGTTCATCAGCGGTGCCGTTTCCGAGTTCACTTCCCTGCTGGGCGTGCATGTTGTGCCAGGGCGCGAGCAGAATGGCGTGAACGAGTCGCCCTCCGCGCACCATCAGTTGAATCGTAGCCGCACTCCACGTTCTTTGCTGACAAAAACATGTCGGACAAAAATATTTTTCTGTCCTACATTTTTTTGTCAGGCCAAAGACGAATTCTCGCTGTTCGCCTGCGGTTCGTTGTAAGTTGTTACCAAACCGCGAGGCGATCGAAGGCAGAACGCGAGCAGAATGGAGTGAACGAGTCGCCTTCCGCGTGGCAGTCGCTGCGATGCTGGCCGGCCTCAGTGGGCGCTGAACGTCGGTCTCCAGGCTGGCGCCAACTCGGTTGCGGGGCCTGGTTGTTACCGGCCGAATTGTGGTCGCATTCTTGGCCGAATTATGACTGTAGAGATTTGAGGCTGTTTTGTGGAGTTTTTGCCGAACTGTTGAGAATTCTGGAGAACTCGTCGCGCTCGAATTCCTCGTTCGGCTGATCGATGGCCGAATTATGGTCGTACTCTTGCCAGCGAGCGAGCCTTCCCCTCGCCCTTGATTCAACCGAGTCCCCTTCAGTCAATCCCGCACGTCCGTTCGCCACCTTCAACCCAACGTGCAATGATCGCAATTCGCCACTCGCAAATTGCCATCGGCGCAGCCCGCACACCTCACCCCCAGCTCAGGACAGGAGGGGACCGCTGATGAACACTGACGGACACTAATAGGCCGGCATTGACCGTATGCCATGGACGAGGCAGTCCCTTTCACC
>JBJHCD010000731.1:0-3707 GCA_050485845.1 Pirellulaceae bacterium
GAACATGACTTTGCCATCGTGGCCCGCCGACACCAGCAAGCTTCCGTCGGGTGAGAAAGCGACCGTTCGGACCCAGTCGTTGTGGCCCTCGAGAAGATGCTGCCGAGCACCCGACTCCAGATCCCAAATCCGCACCAAATGATCGTCTCCCCCCGCGGCAACTTGGCCGGTTGCCGGATTCATGACCACGGATGTCATGACGGGAGTCGTCACTTCGTCCTCCTCCCAGTCGAGCAAGAGCCGCTGACCGGCCCAATAAGGAGCCACCTCATCGGCATGCAAGGGGATGCTCGACATGACGATCACCCCCGTAAGCCAGATAGCCAGCCAGGGAAGCGGCCGAGTATCGGTCCGATCATGCGGGAAATTCGGGAACTGCACCTTCATGGGACCACACATGCGATGGAAGGAGTGGAAATTTTTCCAATGCCCTCAAGAATGTCGAAGCGATTCTCGAGAGAGCGTCCTTGGGGGTTATCGGCAGTTCCCCTGCGCCTCCCTCACCCAACCTGAAGGTTCCCCATCAGAAAAATTACCTTCCATCCGATTGGGGGCTCGCTTCGAGCGGAGCGAATGGGAAAAATAAGGGAAGGTCGGAATGCCCTTCCGGTGGAGAGGGTGAAGTTCGGGGTCCGGCCAGGCCGTCCAAGAAATGTCCGGGAGATGGAGCGGGGGGGATGACGCGTGAGAATCAATGGAGCCTGCTGATCGCTCGGTACCGGGGATGGTCCCTCCGGGTCCATCTCTATTTCTGGCTATTATCCGCCAGCACGCTTTATCTGTCCCTGACCACCCGACATTCGCTCCCCCATCAGGAAGATATTTTCTTGATGGCAATCGCCAGCCTCGTTGTACTGGCGTTCAGCCTGCTTCTGCACGAGCTGGGCCACGCGCTGGCGGCGAGGATGTTCGGCGGCTCAATGCCAACCTGGGTCATTGGCCCGGTCAACGGGATGGGGGAAATTCGCACTCCTCGGGAACCCTGCGCTCAGGTGATCATCTATTTAGCCGGCCCGGCGGTGAATTTCGCCCTGGCTTTCGTGGCGTCCGCGATTCTCATGTTGGCACAAAATCCCGGAGTCGCGTGGCTGCACCTGCTGCACCACGACAGCTGGAATGGTGGAATTTGGCTGACCGGGTTGCAATTGGTCTATACCATCAACTGGCTACTCTGCTTGATCAACCTGGCTCCTTCCCTGATGTTCGATGGCGGTCGAGCCCTTCGCGGCGCGCTGTTATGGATTTGGCCCGGATTGGGGATCATCCAGGCTGAGCGTTGGGTGGCGAGCGCCACGCGACTCCTCTCGGCAACTCTCCTGCTGCTTGTGGTGCTCTCCTGGCAGTGGGGCTGGGCCATCGACGTCTATCTGGTCCCCTTGGCCCTTTTTTCGGTCTTTCTTTTTTTCAGCTCTGAGATTCAGCCGTCACGCGACGCTTCCCGCGATGCAGCCGTTTGGAAAGACGATCACGCGGCGGCGGCCATTTCGGCTACCTTGCGGACGCTGAAGGAAAAGGGATCTTCGCCCCCCTCCGCGGCTCCCCCTAGGTCATCCCCCGCCGAACAACCGTCCGACGATTGGGAGAAGCTGCCCCCCAATTACTGGCAGCCGATACCTCCCAGCTCGGATCATCCCCATTCGCGGGGCCGGGAGGATGAGTCTTTGTTTGCTCCTTTCAGCGAGAATTCCGCGTATGGCGTGGATTCGGCGGAGGCCGAGGCAGCGGACGAAATGCGGATGGACGAACTACTGATTCGAGTTCACCAAGAGGGGATGGACTGTTTGAGTCCCGAGGAACACACCTTTCTGCAGAAAGTCAGCGCCCGATACCGCGAACGGCGCCATCGGATGACTTCCCCCTGATCCCCAAGTCATCCCCAAGTTATCCACACGTCGTCCACACCGGGCCAGGCCAGCGAGTCTCCGTGGGACGACCCAAGCGGACGTCCAACACTCGTGTCGGCCGGGCCGGCAAACGGAAGCGTCTGAACGATTCCGCGATCCGTCAGCCCGCCCGAGGCGAACGAGCGATTACCAGAGGACTATCCAGCCGCTGAATCAGCCAAGCCTGAACTCTCTGGTCCACGAATCCGTCGGGTGGGACCTGCCCAACGATTTGACAGTCCGCCGACTGAATCCGCTGCAGGGTCCGCGCAAGATGCATACGAGCTTCTTCCAGAAACTCCTGGGTCTCGACGTCCGAAAGGTCATGACGAAGTAGCTGCACCTCATCGTCCGTCCGATGCCGACGCAGACTGACCAAATTCCCCTGCTCGGCCTTCACCAGCAGACCTCGCCAGTAGGCTCGACGCAGCTCCCCCCGACGATTGAACTGATAGACCGGATCGACCCCCAGAAACAGGCTACCACTCCCATCGGAACGGAAACCGCTCACGATCGATTCCCCGTCCACTTGGTACTCAATGCGTTCCGTTAGCGCCGTGGCCTCACGCAGCAAGTCTTCGCGGTCGCTTTCGTTTTGAGCCATCTATCGATCCTGCCGGGGAAGAGAGTGTACGGTAACGAGACCTTGCGGGGCGTCGATCTGCTTGCCGGGCTGATCCCAGCCGCGTCGGACATAGCCGAGTCCGATGACTGCCTCGTGCCGGGGAGAGTAGGCCGAACTGGTCACCTTGACAACAACCTTGCCATCCACCAACACCTCCGTTCCCGTGTCCCAGGCCAACTCCCCCGGAAGCTGAAGTCCCATCAGTCGCCGATTCACGTGCCCCAGGGCATCCAGGCGAGCGACAGTCTCCTGACCCAAGTAGCACCCCTTGGTGAAGTTGATTGCCAAGGCATTGCGGTCCACCTCTTGTGGCAGGTTCTCGGCGGTGATATCCACGCCATACCGAGGAAACCCGACGTCCAATCGCCACAACTCGGCAGCGGCCACCGATCCCTGGGCAAGCCCTAGTTGGCCGAGCCAACCCGCAAACTTCTCGGCATCCTCGGCGGCGACCTGCACGACGTACATCTCGGGAAACTTATGAACTCGGTGCAATCGAGCTTCTCCTCCCGGCCAACCGATCGTGACATGCTGTCCCGACTCGGCCAATTGATCGAGATATTCTTGCCGGTTGTTCTGCCGGACGCTCTGCCGGTTGTCCTCTTGCTCGTCCGATTCGGCGGCGGCCAGCAGTCGGGGGAGCGTCTGGGGGCCGACCAATTGCCAGATGGCCCACTGGGACGACTCGTCCGTCACTCGCACGTCCTCTCGAATAATGTACTTGTCGAAATGGCCGAGCAAGGTGGTCGCTTGTCCTGGAGCGGTGAGCAATTCGAGTTGCTCCTGGCCGGCCCGAACCAGCAGATGCCCCACCACCTTGCCCTGAACGTTGGTCACGAATGCCTCGGTCCCTTGTCCGGGCTGAAGATCGCGTATGTTCTGCGTGCAGAGACCATGGAGGAATGCATGCCGATCCGCTCCGCGAAGAACCAGGAGCGTGAATTCTTCGAGCGGCCACCAGCCTCCCCCTTCGTACAGCAGGGCCTGTTGGGCCATCAGGCTGAGTTGGTCTTGGGACGACTCCGAGACATGGTTGAGTTCAGAGAAATTCATCAGGTGGCCCACTCCTGTCCGCTGGCAGTTCGTTGACAATTAATCCGCGGTTCGTCCGCAATTAGTCCGCAATTAGTCCGCAATTAGTCCGCAATTAGTCCGCAATTAGTCCGCAATTAGTCCGCAATTCGCAGGTGCTGTGCATC
>JBJHCD010000732.1:0-3702 GCA_050485845.1 Pirellulaceae bacterium
CTCTGGGACTGTCGTACCTCGTGACCCTGCTGGCGTCGCTGGTGGTGTCACTTACCGTTACGCCCGTGCTCGCTTCGTTCCTGCTGCCCAGGGCAAAGTTCCTGGAGAAAAAACGAGACCCGCTGCTCTTGCGGGGTCTGAAATGGGCCGATGCCCACCTGCTGCGGTTCGTCCTACGGCATAGCACGGTGGTCCTCATCGCCGTGGCGCTGGTCGTGACCATCTCTTTGGCCTGCATTCCGTTCATGGGAGGCGAGTTCCTGCCGGAATTTAACGAGGGGACGCTGACCATTAGCGCTACCGCACCGCCGGGCACGAGCCTTGAGGAGTCCAACCGGCTCGGTCGGCGAATCGAGGCGATGTTGCTGGACATACCCGAGGTGACGCGCGTCTCGCGTCGAACCGGCCGGGCGGAACTCGATGAGCATGCCGAGAACGTGAACTTCTCGGAAATCGACGTCGACGTGACGCCGCCGGATCGCCCCAAGCCGGGCTTCGGCCATGCGGTTCTGCGAGCGATTCCCGGCCTGCGTCCCTTCGGCGTCCAGCGGGCCGGCCGATCGCGTGAGGTCGTGTTGGACGAGGTCCGTGGTAGGCTGTCAGAGATTCCGGGAGTCGTGTTCAACATCGGGCAGCCGATATCGCATCGTTTGGATCATATCATGTCGGGCATCCGAGCCCAGGTTGCCGTTAAGCTGTTCGGTACCGATTTGGACGTACTGCGGGCCAAAGCGAATGAGATCGCCCAGCGGATGGCTGAGGTTCCGGGGGTCGTCGATCTGCAAGTCGAACCGCAGATCGAGATTCCGCAAGTGCGCGTCACCGTGGACCGTCGAGCGGCTGCCCGTTATGGACTGAGGCCCCAGTTCGTCACGGAAGCGCTGGAAGTCGCGTTGCAAGGCCGTACGGTCTCGCAGGTTCTGGAAGGACAGCGGACCTTCGACCTGGTCGTCTGGTTCGACGAGGAAGCGCGCAGCGACGTGCAGGTGATTCGTGACACATTGATCAACACACCATCGGGAGCGCGCGTGTCGCTCGGAAGCGTGGCCAACGTCGAACGTAACTACGGACCGAACACGATCAACCGCGAGGACGTAATGCGGCGCATTGTTGTTCAGTGCAACACCGCCGACCGGGATCTGGTAAGTGTCGTGGAGGAGATCCAGGCGGCGGTAAACCAGAGGATCGAACCGACGCTCGCGGAAGGATACTTCATTGAATATGGAGGCCAGTTTGAAGCACAGCGGCAGGCCAACCAGCGGTTGCTCGTGTTGGGAACTTTTTCCGTCATCGGCGTCTTTCTGCTGCTCTGCAAGTGTCTCGGGTCTTGGCGGGCCGCGCTGCAAGTCCTGGTCAACATTCCGCTGGCGGCGATTGGGTCGATCATCGCCCTGCTGATCGTCAATTGGCCCGGCGCAGTGGAATTCGCGCGGGCCCCATGGTGGCAATGGCCGCACGTCTGGCTCTCCGCCACGAGTCTGTCGGTTGCCCACTGGGTCGGTTTCATCACGTTAATTGGAATCGTCAGCCGCAACGGCATCATGATGATCTCGCACTACATTCATCTGATGCGGTTCGAGGGGGAAACGTTCAGCGAGCAGATGATCATTCGCGGCAGTCTGGAGCGACTCGCGCCCGTGCTGATGACCGCATTGACGACCTCCATTGGATTGATCCCTCTGGCATTAGGCGCCGGCCAGCCGGGCAAGGAGATCTTGCACCCGCTGGCCATCGTCGTCATCGGAGGGCTGATCAGCTCAACGCTCCTCGACCAAATCGTCACCCCGGCTTTGTTTTGGAGGTTCGGCAGGAAGGTTTGCGGCGAGCAGATCATGGCGGGGAGCCGGTCGGCGGAAGAGTCCTCGGAGACCCATCGTCTCGCGCGCCGGTTCGAGCATTTATGATGCGCGTTCCCATGCAGGAGTCCCCGCCTCGGGGAAGGGAGCGGTTCTGGTCGGCATCGGGTTTCTCGCCGCATGGCTGATCCTGCCGTTTGGAAGTGCCGGAGTCCTGTGCCGCAGAGGTCGCTGAGCTTCCGCGGACGTACCTCAAGCTGCAAAAGACGCTCGCCGGCGACGATTATTTTCCACTTTCTTGGAAATTGCCTCTTGCCTTTCCCGTCGGACCGGGAATAGATTGCGCTAGTGGTGATTTCGAGCGTGATTAGGTTTCCATTCGGGGGGCAGCCCGGTGGTTCTGCGGAGGCCAGTACGATGGATCCCACGGTACCGGGTACGCGCAGGTCCGGCCGGGAATCGGCCGGGGAGTCGAAAACCCAGGAAGCGGTGACTCGGTCTTATCATCAGAGTCCGAGCGACACGGACGACTTGATCCCGATCGCATCGGCTGCACCCGCTTTGGTAAATGCTTCTGACCCTGCTTCTGTACCTGCTTTGCGGGGACCCAGTGACAAGCCCGAGGTCCTGGCTGGAAAAATCGGCCGGTACGAGATTCGTGACCTCCTGGGTCAAGGGGGATTTGGCGAAGTCTATCTCGCTTGGGATCCCCTGATTGAACGGGAAGTGGCTCTGAAGGTTCCTCGCAACGGAAGGCAATGGGACGAGCGAGCCAAGGCGGAATTCCTGGGGGAAGCTCGACTTGCCGCTCGGATTCGAGATCCCCGAGTGGTCACGATTCACGATGTCGGCGTCTGTGACACGAGCGGCGTGTACGTGGCCATGGAGCTGGTGCGGGGGGAGTCGCTGGCGGAGCGACTGCGAAATGGCCCCCTCCCGGTGGCGGAAGCCTGTCGCATTGTTGCCCAAGCGGCCCATGCCATCCATGTGGCTCACCGGATGGGGATCGTGCATCGAGATCTGAAGCCCGCGAACTTGTTGCTGACTCACGATGGGCAGGTCAAGGTGACCGACTTCGGACTGGCGGCCGACGAGAAAACACTTCCTCGGCTGAAAGGGGATATTTCCGGGACCCTGGCGTATATGTCGCCGGAACAATTGCGTGGTGAGTCCCATCTGCTGGATGGCCGATCGGATGTCTGGAGCCTGGGAGTCCTTCTCTATCGATTGCTGACCGACAAGTCTCCCTTCCACGGCGCGAGTCGCGAGGAGATCTTGGAGGACATGCGACAGCGGCCTCCCAAACCCATTGTCCAGATCCGGGATGACGTGCACCATCGAGTCGACACGCTTTGCCGCCGCTGCCTGGCGTATCTGGCCGAGTCGCGATTGACTTCCGCCCACGAACTGGCGCAGGAACTCGAGTCAATTCTTCGGCCTCGAAGGAGAATCAACTTTCTGTTGCTCACTGCCGCCTTGGTAGTTGCCGTGGGTATCGCTTGGTTCAATCTCCCCCCTCGCACGCCCCTCATCGCGCCGACGGTGGTGCATAATCCAGGCCTGATTCATCGCGTTCCCGAGGGGCTTCCCACGAATCCCATACGATACGATTTGCCTCTTAGCGGTCCCCAAGATTTACTGATTGAACCTCCCGTCATCTTTGTTTTCAATCACGACAATATTCAGAACCACTACTCGCACGACCCCCATCAACGACGGTTTCATGTTCAGGTGGATGGAATGGCGATGTTCGTACTCGGGGAGACCGCGATATCTGAATTTGAGCTGGTCGTGACCGGACAACTGGTTGGAAACACCGGGGAACTCGGCCTCTTCTGGGGATTGGGTCGCGATGCCGATTGGCCGGACGGGATCGGGTTCCAAGCGGCCACCTTCAGCGTCAGTC
>JBJHCD010000733.1:0-3696 GCA_050485845.1 Pirellulaceae bacterium
TTGGGAGGCTGCGCGGGAGCGGGACGTCCTCCGACATGGGATCAAAGCGCGGCTCGGATGGAAGCCGAGCGGAATCGCCAGTTACCGACTCCCTCGACTCGACAAATGGCCGGCAAGACACCTCCGGCCGAATCGGTCACGGTTCGAGGTCAGTCACCCGAGAATTCCACTCCCTCGAACGCCACCTCCCCTTCTCCCGCTCCCACCGGCGCAAATCAACCGACACCGGGATCCAACGAACACTGGCGATACGGCGTACCGGCGGCCGAACCGCGGGATACAAACGTCCAGCCCGCTCAGTACCAACTTCCAGCTGGTCAGCCTGCTGGACAAGCGGCTCCCAATGCGACCTTTCCCGGGCCTGGCGTGGCTCCCCCGCAAGGTGGAATCGCCCCCTCTCCCTATGGCACTTCCCCCTACGCGCCTCCCGGCGGCATGGCGCCCAGCAGTCCGTCGGATCGAGGGGGGGTCGGTTTCGCGCCTCCTCCGGTGCCCAACCAACCGGGCGGATTCCTGCTCCCATCCACTCCCGCCACTCCCCTTCCTCCGGTATTGGGCCCCGATCTGGAACAACTGCCGGAAGCCTCGACCGTCCCCTGGGACATTATTGTCGAGGAGGCACGTACCGGTCAGTTCATGATTGGTGTCGGCGTCAACTCGGATGCGGGAGTCACCGGACAGATCATTTTGGATGAGCGAAACTTCGATTGGACTCGGGTCCCCACCAGCCTCGACGACATCATGAACGGGACGGCGTTCCGAGGCGCGGGACAAGGTTTCCGACTCGAAGCCGTTCCCGGCAGCCTGGTCCAGCGGTATTTGGTCAGCTTTACCGAGCCCTATTTGTTCGACACTCAAGTCAGCCTCAATCTCAGCGGATTCTTCTTTGATCGCCGGTACCTGGACTGGGACGAGGAGCGCTTGGGGGGCCGAGTCGCGTTGGGATATCGACTTACTCCCGATCTCTCGTTCACAACTGCCCTGCGAATGGAAAACATTACCATCCACAATCCGAGAGTCCGCGGAGTTCCGGAATTGGAGGACGTCTTGGGCAAGACGGCTCTTTACAGTCCCCGATTCTCACTGACACATGACACCCGAGACGTACCGTTCCTGCCGACGGAAGGTCATTTTTTCGAGATCAGCTACGAGCAGGTATTCGGGACGTACAGCTATCCTCGGGGTGAGGTCGACTACCGGAAGTATTTCCTGGTGACCGAGCGGCCCGACGGCAGCGGCCGCCACACGCTTTCGTACAATATGCGAGTCGGCGTGACCGGATCGCAAACGCCGGTGTTTGAGAACTTCTTTGCCGGTGGCTTTTCCACGCTGCGTGGATTCGACTTCCGAGGAGCTTCACCGGTCAGTGGAGGAGTTCGAGTCGGTGGAGAGTTTCGCTTTCTCGGGTCACTCGAATACATGTTCCCGCTCACGGCGGACGACATGATTCGAGGTGTCGTGTTCTGCGACTTTGGAACCGTGGAAGAGAAGGTCCAGATTGAATGGGAGGACTTCCGAGTGGCTCCGGGATTCGGTCTGCGAGTCTCCATCCCGGCACTCGGCCCCGCTCCCATCGCACTCGACTTTGCCGTCCCGGTCGCTCGGGAACGAACGGACGACATTGAGAACTTCAGCTTCTTCTTCGGCTTTGGCCGAAGCTGATCGACCCGTCAGGACTGACCGCCCCCGCGTCGAATCGCGAGCCTTAGTTTACCCGTTGGCCAGGATCTTCTGGCCGATGGCGAAAACTTCCTCGGCATCCAGGACCTGGTCGTTTGCCTCGAATAATTGTCGCACGGCCGCCTTGTGGATTTTCATCTTCCGCTGTCCCACGCCCAATGCGCCGTAGGCCAGCACTCCATCCTGAACCTTGCCGGCATCCCGAGCATCGACCCCCTCGATTCCCAACGGCGGAACGGCGTTCAGATCGACCATCACCTTCAGGTCGGCTCCAGCGCGGGCTCCTTGGGACGGGGACCAATTGGCCCGTGGAAGGAGACAGACGCCAGCGGCCCCCGCTGAAACCACGACCTGCACCCCTTCCAAAGCTTGTTCCACATCGTGGGGTGACGCCGTGGAGACAGGGGTGAATTGATCGAGCTGGACCGATTCGCGCAGCTCGTGGCAAGCCTGTTCGGCCCGCTCCAAAACCCGCGAAGCCAAGCGAACTTGTGCCCCTTGCCGCGCCAAGAGATGAGCGACGCGTAGCCCCACCGGTCCGGTGCCGGCCAAGACAAGAGTCCGGGCCTCCGCCAGTTCAACATGCCGCGCCGCGGACAATACCGCGGCCGCCGCCGTGGTGTTCGCCCCATTTGAATCCAGCAAGATCGAAACACGAATGGGACCGAAGAAACACTCACGGGCCTGTCGCAACAGTTCTTCCCCCGCGCCGACGTCGCTCCCTCCGATAAAGATCGCCGTGGACGAGAGCGTGTCGGGGCCTCGAGTGAACATGGCGCCGTACACCAGATCGCGGACATCACCTGGAGCAACCCGTTCGTACTGCAGAAGTTGATCCACTCCCGAATCGACGGCCACCACGGCATCAAAGACGCTGGCGTGCTTGTCCGGGTCCAACTGAATCAGGATCTTCGGTTTACTCATTGGTCCGACACCTCAAGCCGGTTTGCCGACGCCGGAACCTGACAAGTCTCAGCATGGCGGTCTGGAGGGATTGGGGCGCGAACCCCAGAAACGGGTAATCCCTCATGGCCAAGCTGGACACGAGGGATCACCAATGTTGTCAATGCAGGCGATGGCCTCCAGTCCAGGCGACTGGGGCCTTACCGACTGGAATCCGAAATTCAGAAATTCAGAAATTCGAAAAATTCTAGAATCCCTTGAAGGGATGATCGGCACTATCCTTGCCCGCGACCATTTCGTCGGCGGTCGGCTTGCCCGTCATGGCATTCTGGATTGCCAACTTGGTCGCTTCGTAGTTGTAATCGTAGATCTTCTTGTTGTCTTCGGCCGCCGGGTGAATGAAAACGCCGCAGACGATCACCAGGTCCTCGCAGGAATCCTTGGGGATGACCCCATCGGCAACCGAATCCGCCACCGCTTTGGCAACGCCCGCCTGGGCCGGGCCGAACATTTGGACCGCCTGCTTCATCCCCTTGATGGTGACCTTGGTGATCATTACCGTCGCCGGCTTGACGGCGAGATTCGGGGTCAACACGGCGAGCAAGTTCGAGTGTCCGTCGCTCTGACGAGCCAACGCATTGGCGAACGCAACCCCGACCGGGCCCGACTTGGAACCGATCAACAGATCGATATGTGCGATTTCATTGCCGTCCCCCGCCAACGCTTCGCCGATATACATGGACATGAGTAGCTCCCCTCCTCGAGTTCAAAAGTAAATCTCTCTTTTCAACCACCACGGTAGAAGCCGAAACATTAACATAACGGTTTCGGGTTGCAAAGCACCCGGAACTCCCCGCCCTAACCGGTGGCCCCACCCCCAAACTGGCGACCAACATCTCGAGTCGAGTGGGCGAGAAATTGCATCCTGGGAATCCGAGGCCCCGGAAACGGCATGAATGGAGACTATGGAAATCGCGACTCAAAGCGCCCGGACCATTCAACTGGTGGGAGTCAGCGTGCGGGCCGCCGCCCAATCGGCCCGCCGATCGGGCTGGCAACCGATTGCCTGGGATCAATTCGCGGACGCCGACCTTCAAGCCATTGCCCCAGCAC
>JBJHCD010000734.1:0-3684 GCA_050485845.1 Pirellulaceae bacterium
GTCCCCAACGTTCAGGCCGCCCTGATCGGCTGTTTGCTGATGGGGGCACTCGGCTGCGTCAATCTCGAGAGTGCCTACCATTCGATCGACTGGAAGACTCTGATTCTGATTGTCGGCATGCTCCCTTTTTCGACGGCTCTCCAAAGGACGGGGGGCGTGGAGATCGCTTCGGACGCTTTGATGACGTTAACCGGAGCGATGGGGACCCATGGGCTATTGGCGACGATTTTCCTCGTGACCGCCGTCTTGGGGATGTTCATTTCCAATACCGCGACGGCCGTGTTAATGGCCCCCGTGGCGATTGCGGTGGCAAGCGAAATGGAGGCGTCTCCCTATCCCTTCGCAATGATCGTGGCGCTCGCCGCCTCGACCGCCTTCATGACCCCCGTTTCTTCGCCCGTGAACACGCTGGTGGTGACGCCGGGTGGCTATTCCTTCGGCGACTTCATTCGCGTCGGGGTCCCCTTCAGCCTGATCGTGCTGGTCGTCAGCGTGGTCATGGTTCCGTTGCTCCTGCCGCTGTAAGTCCGACAACCTGCACTGAAACGTCCATCCGCTGGAAAGCTCCCGCCGGACCACTCCAAGAGCCGGAAAGTGGGGCCGCCTTCTCCTGCTCGCGGGCGACGGCAACCGAAATATGTTCGGCCGTCGCCAGTTTGTTGTTGGTCGGATCGAAACCCCTCCATCCCGCTCCGGGGAGATAGATTTCCGTCCAAGCATGAGTCGCCCCATGTTGCCCCTCGGCCATTTGAACATAGCCGGTAACGAATCGAGCGCCGAAGCCCCAATACCGGGCCGCTTCCATCATCAACACCGCATAGTCTCGACACGACCCACTTCCACGCTCGAGAGTGACATGCGGCAACTGAACTCCGGGATCATATCGGGCATTGTATTGCAGCGACTCGTAAATGTGCGTGTTCAGGCGGTTCAGCAGCTCAAACGTGTCCATCACATCGCCGGGTCGGTAAAGCTGGGCCAGCCACTGATGCAGGGCTGGGCCATCGTAGGGATAGCTGGGCAATCGGTAGGGCATCAGCTCAATCTGCTCATCCGGCGGATACTGAAAAGGAAAGAACCTGGCGTCGGGGGAAATAAGGCACTCGATCGGGCTGTCGTCACTTAAGTCGACGTCGACTTCCGAATAAACTCGCAACTTGCTTCCAGGCTCGGCGAAAGTCAACACGGCGACCGAATTGCCTTCAATGTCCCGCAACCAACGAACTTCGGCTTTGGGTTCGATTTCAACTCGCCCGGCCACGATCAGCACATCATGCCCCTCGCGCGGTCGCATCAAAATGCGATGCGGGCCGAACCGTACCGGCTCGGAATAATGATACTCGGTGTTGTGCAGGATTCGGATGCGTTTCATGGCGGCAGTACCCTCGTGGTCGTTTGCCCTCGGACGGACGACATGAGAAGTTTGATTAGAAGTTTGGTTGAGAAACGAAGAGGTCCATGCCGAGTCGTTGTGACAAGAACTTGGCTACCAGCTGACCCTTCACGCTGTTTCCCGCCTGATCGAGCCTCGGAGCGAATGTCCCCAATGCCCCTTTGCCCGGAGAGACGGTCACGATGCCTCCTCCGATTCCACTCTTGCCGGGCAGACCGATGTCGAACAGCCAATCGCCCGAGGTTTCATAGAGACCGGCCGTGGCCATCACCGCCAGCACGTAGTGGCAGACCGAGGCACTCACCACGCGTTCCTTGGTGATCGGATTGACTCCCCCATCGGCCAACGTCGCTCCCATCACGGCCAGGTCCTTGGCGCTGACACTTAATGAGCACTGCCGAGTATATAGGTCCGTGGTTTCTCCAGGGTCGTGAGCCAAGCGACCGTAACTCTGCAGAAGTCGAGCAATCCCCTGGTTGCGGTGATTGGTGGCCGAGGCCGAGGCATGGACTTCGTCACAAAGTGGTAGACTCTTGCCCGCAAAGCGAGAGAGTCCCTCGTGAATGAATCGCCATTTCTGTTCCAAAGTCTCTCCCGGCACGAGGCTGGTTGTGGCGATGGCGCCCGAGTTCACCATGGGATTGGTTCGACCCTCCTTGCCTTGTTCAACCGCGGCGAGCGAATTGAACGGCAATCCCGTCGCGTTCGCTCCCACAAATTCCCGGACCACCTCGGGCTCCAAGGCCTCGCAAACCAGAGCGAACACGAAAGGCTTCGAGACGCTCATCATTGTGAATTCGTATTGCGAGTCTCCAATCTCGTAGGTATCCCCTTGGGCACCGACCACGCAGATTCCGAACAACTCGCTCGGGACTCGAGCCAGGGCGGGATAGACGTCGGAATTTCCACCCTCCCGGTTCGCTCGATACCGCTCGTATGCTTCATCGACCAACCTCCGCACTTCTTCGGGAGGGGGAAGTCGGCCCGTGGAAACATAGGGAATCTCAGTTCCCAGGTTGGGCGACGGGTTGCTGTTCACGAGAGACTTTCGGAGGAGAGGGAATCTGAAACAGGATGGCGTAAAGTGCGGGCATGACGATCATGGTCAAGATGCAGGCGAATGAAAGTCCGAACATGATACAGACGGCCATGGCAACGAAGAACGGGTCCTCGGTCAGCGGAATCATCCCCAGCACGGTCGTGAGCGCGACCATCAACACGGGCCGTAACTTGCTGATGCTGCCATGGAGAATCGCCTGATACGGATCGATACCTCGCTCGGTCTCGAAACGAATCTTGCTCAGTACCACGATCGAGTTCTTGATTTGCTCACCGCCCAAGCTCAACACCCCCAATAGCGCCATAAATCCGAACGGTTGTTGCGTGATCAACAGGCCGGCCACGACCCCGATCAGGGCCAGCGGCACGATCAGCCAGATCAGCAGCGTGGCGCGGATCGAGTTGAATAGGCAGACCACGATGAAGACCATGGTGACCAGTGCCAGCGGCAGAGGGCGAGCCAAGGCGGCGCGGGCCTCGCGGGAATCCTCATCTTCTCCCCCCCATTCCAGACTGTATCCGGGAGGAAGTGGAATCTGTTCGATCAGCGGACGCACTCGTTGGAATAATTGGCTCGGGAGTTCATTACGTGGGTCAGCATGGACAGTGATGGTGGGATTGCGATTTCGCCGCATGACCACGGGGTCCTCCCATTCCATGCGGACTTCGGAGACAACTTGATTCAGCGGAATCATCCGCTCCGCCACTGGACTCCAGATCTGCATGCTTCGAATCACTCCGACGTCGGACCGTTCCTCTTCGGGAGGGCGTGCCACAATAGGCAACAGTCGCGACTCTTGGGGAAACAATCCGCCCGCCACGTCCCCCGGTTCGCGATAGAAACCGACCACGCGCCCCTCGAAGCCGACCTGCAGGGCCTCGGACACTTCCACTTGTGTGATCCCGTTCCGCCTGGCTTGCAGTTCCAGAAGTTCAGGGCGAATCGCCAGTTCTCGTTCTCGCCAATCGCCGCGAACGCACAGGGCACCACCGTCATCCTCGAGAACGCGAACCGCCTCGGCGGCCAATCGACGCAACTCCCCATGATCCGGGCCTCGAAATCGAGCTTGAATTCGTCCCCCGTCGCCCGGCCCCAAGAGAAACTTCTTGGCCACCACGTTCGCGTTCGGATGGTCTTCATCGGCATGACGTTGGATTTCCGCAATCAACCGATCGATGTCCCGCTCGTCCTCGACGTCAACCAGGAACTGGACGAAGGCGCTGTTCTCACG
>JBJHCD010000735.1:0-2033 GCA_050485845.1 Pirellulaceae bacterium
CTTCTGAAGCTCCAAAATCTTCTCTTCCACCGTGTCGCGACAAATCAATCGGTAGGCAAAGACCGGACGCTCCTGGCCGATGCGATGAGCCCGATCGACCGCTTGTGCCTCCACGGCCGGATTCCAACAGGGATCCAGAATGAAGACGTAGTCGGCCGCCGTAAGATTGAGTCCATGTCCTCCCGCCTTGAGACTGATCAGGAAGACCGGAAACTCATCCCCCTGCTGAAATTGCTCGACACAACTTCGGCGATCTCGAGTTTGACCGTCGAGATACTGATACGCAATTTTTCGCTTCTCCAACTGAGGCCGAACGATTCCTAACAGGGAAGTGAATTGAGAAAAGACCAGGGCCTTATGACCCTCGTCCACCAATTCCTCCAACTGCTCCAGCAAGGTCTCAATCTTCGTGCTGAGCTTGCCGGTCTGCTTGGGATTCAGCAGTCCCGGATGACACGCCGCCTGCCGTAAACGGAGCAAGGCCTCGAGCACATGGATCTTCGACTTGGCCAGACCCTTGCTCTTTACCTGACCCACCAATTCCCGCCGATAGTACTCCCGCAACTCGTCATATTGCGATCTCTCCTCGGGCGAAAGCTCGCAAAACAACGTCTGCTCCGACTTCTCCGGCAAGTCGTGAAGGACCTGCTTCTTCGTGCGGCGAAGGATGAAGGGACGCAGGCCTTGTGCCAATCGAGCGACATCGTCGCTATCCTGGGAACCGCGTCGAGCCACTCGCTGAAACGATGTGGCTCGGCCCAAAATCCCCGGATTCAGAAACTCGAACAGCGACCAGAGTTCACCCAAATGGTTCTCGACAGGGGTCCCGGTCATCGCCAGTCGGCGTCGAGCTTTCAGGAGACGAGTCGCCTTGGCGGCTTGTGATTGTGCATTCTTGATCGCCTGGGCCTCGTCCAGAATCGCATACTCGAACTCGACTTCCTTCAGCTCGACAATGTCGCGCCGCAGCGTCCCATAGGTCGTGATGATCAGGTCGTAGTTCCCTAATTCCCCAACCAAATTCGCCCGTTCCACCCCCGTATGATTCAGCACTCGGAGCTTCGGAGTGAAACGAGCCGCTTCGTCGATCCAATTGAACACCAGACTCTTGGGGACCACGACCAGCGAAGGGGGAAACGGTTGCCGGCCTGATGGCTCCGATTTCCGTGAGTTCTCCGATTCCTCTTGTTGCTCGCGCTCCTGCCGGCGGGCTTCCAGGTGAGCCAAAACTTGAATGGTTTTCCCCAGTCCCATGTCGTCGGCCAGACATCCCCCCAAGTTCATCTCGTCGAGAAATCGGAGCCAGCCGAGACCGTCCCGCTGGTAAGGCCGGAGAGTCCCGAGAAATCCCTCGGGAGGATCAACGGGTTGAATCCCCTGAAACTCGCGCAGCCGTTGACGAAAGTCATCAAATGCCTGGTCCACTTCGGGCTGATGCTCGGCCAAAAGGGCGTCCAGAAGAAGCGCCTGGGAATGGCTGAAACGAAGCTTGCCTCCTTCCGCTTCTCCCAAGCCGGCCATGAACGCATACCGCTCCAACCACTGTTCGGGAATCATGCCGTGCGTGCCGTCATCCAACCGGATGTAGGTCTCCTTGGCTCGGATCGCCGCCAGCAGTTTCGGCAACGGGACATCCATCCCATCAAAGTCGATCGCCCCCTCCAGCTCGAACCAGTTCACGTCCGAGACAACTTGGATATTGAACGATCCGGGAGAACGAAACAGCTTTCCCTTGGCTTCCACATGCCAACCGAAATTGACCAAGTGGTGGACCAATCGAGTCACTGCCCGTTTAGGAAATTGAATAGCCGGCTTCGGTTGATGCGGGTCGGCCGAGCGGACGAAACCGAGTTCAAACAACTGGGACTTCCAAGTCTGCTCGGCCCGAAGATCCCGTACAATCAGTCGGTTCTTTTCCGAATCCAACAGCGCTCCCCGCGAATCGCCCGACCACACGACCTCGTCTTCATACTCGAAGTGAACGCTTCCGACGAGCATCGAACGTCTGTCATTGTCGTCCACCACCAACCGGG
>JBJHCD010000735.1:2043-3217 GCA_050485845.1 Pirellulaceae bacterium
GTTCCGGCAAGTGCGAGACCTGCGACAACTCCCGCACGAACTTGTGGACCTGGTCACGCGGTATCCGAACTGACTCCTCCTGCCGGAAGACCGTGATCCAGCCGAAATGAGTCGGATCGGAGAGTCGGCAGACGTGCTGCGTGCTGATGATCCAATGAGGGGCAAGCACCATCACGATGTTCTCGACCGGCAGCACTTCCTCGCCGCGGATAAATCGACCCATGAGCCGATAGTGGTCATCATCGGCGTCCTCCACGATCTGCAGCTGCATCCTCCATGCTTCCCCTTCATCCAGGGCAAGAGGCATCGCTTCGTCAATCGGCAGATCGGAATCGAGTGTCCAAAGAAAACGTTCCGTCCGGCAGACCTTCCGCAGCAACCATTCGTAATGGGAGGAGGAGACAATCCCGCATTCAACCTGCTGGCGCAGGCGGTAATAGCTGCTCATGTAAGCCGCAGCGGGATGGTCCTCGTCGTCCAGAAAAAACCGCAGCAGCTCACGGTCGGAAGCACGAGGAAACTCGTCAATCTTGTCCTCGCTAACCTTCAGTCGCTTGATCTTTCCCCAGCGGCCATCTTGTCGCCGAGTCCGCTGATAGAAATAGATCACCAGTTGACCTTCGTCCAGGGAACTACTGACATCCAGCACATACCAGACTTCGGAATCAATCGGTCGCGACGACTCGCCATGACTGGCAAGCTGACTCCCATACTGACTGACCACGTCGCTCATCCAGCGTAGCTTCAATTCCCAAGAGTCCGCCTGGGATTCCTTGCCTTGGATGCAGCAGGAGAGTGATCGACCGCCTGACCGAGACAACTTGTCCAGAGTTTGCCTGCGACGCGGATCACGAACCCGGCCGCTCTTGGAGTCAGCAGGTAATTTCCGCGCGCCTCCCGACCAGTCAATTCGGGCCGTCGGCCGCGTCAGGGCCAAATCGGTCTCCACGTAGGTATCGAATGGTCCATGATCGGGCAGTTCGATTTGCTCGCTCCGAAGCATCGCCTCCAATTCCAGGAGGGTGCCCCACACATGTCCACACAAGTTTTCGCGTCGAGCCTGTGTGCATTCGCAGTTGGCATCCACGAAGCCGTCGGAATCGAGATTATCCAGCGAGATGACTACGCGGTAAGTGTCGGAATCCCCGCGACTCCGGGAACGTCCATTCGACTT
>JBJHCD010000735.1:3227-3684 GCA_050485845.1 Pirellulaceae bacterium
ATTCGACTTCTGTTCCGACGGTTCGGTCACATAGGCCAGAAAACGAGTTCCATCCGTCTCGGACAACTGAATGGCTTCACTCAAGAACAACTTGTCGCCAAGCGATCGGGCCTTGGCGGTAAAATCAAAGCGGCAGGGACCTGTCAACGACTTCAAAGTGGACTTCCTTGTAGCAAGTCTTCCGGTGAACCAATGAACTCGGCGCCACGAACCATCAGCCGGCCCTCCGCCCAAAGCCCACCGACAGCCGAAACCGAGCCGGCACGTTTCATACATGGACATTCGAACACGTTCGACGGCAAGTTGACCCCTCAGTATGCCGCACTTTCCTCCGATCCGAAACTCCTCTTACCAACTTCCCACAGCGACTCCTCCCGTTACTCCCCTCGTTACTCCTCCCGTTGACTGACTCCCGAGTTGGGGGAGTCGCGCAGATTCTCGCCCGCAACGACAATGA
>JBJHCD010000736.1:0-3681 GCA_050485845.1 Pirellulaceae bacterium
CGACTCGTCCGACCACTTGAAGACCGCCACGCATCGTCCAGGTTTGGTGCACGTCCCTTTCCACATGTTCGTGGGCCTCCCGGGACTTGAGGAACTCACGATCCGCGTCCGAAAGTCGCTCAATGGGGACCGCCACGAGTTCACCATCGTTTCGCTTGAGCACGGCGGTTGTCGTGCTGAAGGCAATCAGTTCCGCGTCCAATTGGAAACGCCCCGTTACGTCGGTCCACGTTCGCTCGGCGCTCCACGCGGAACGAGTCGGCGACACCAACGAAGTGACCAGCGAGCTGAACACCAGCAGGAACAGGATGCGGCGAAGGGACATGCATGGAACTCCGCGAGAAAGAAAGGACTTAGCTTCAAGAGACGAATAGAGTGATGCTGGAAGGTGTCACGCCGGTACGTGTTGTGCTCGATTGTGTCGTCCCGGAACGGCTCGCCCGCGAGCCGATGTAGTGGGACGCGTCGAGTTGGGACGAGGTGCCGACCCTGGTTGGCTCTACGTCAGGACCCATCCTTTTCGATACTCGCGGCGAAGGAAACGATCCGCCTCGGATGTGTTCAACACCTTCATGGCGTCGGCGTCCCATTGCAGCACTTGACCCGACCGATAGGCCACGTTGCCCAAATGGTTCGCTTCGGTCAGCCATCCAGCATACTCGAAGTTGCACGTCGGGGTATCCCCAGATTTACAAGCTTGCACCCATTCGGCATGGTGTCCCGGAGAAGGGGGAATAAATGGATCCGGGGGATTGAAATCAGCGAACTTCTCCTCCGGCAATAACTGGTGCTTGCCATAGTCGGCCAGCAGCATCCCTTCCTCGCCGATGAAGAGCACGCCGCTGTCCCACTGGGGGATCTCGCCGTTTGTCCAGATCGCCGGTTTGTATGTCCCTTGATACCAGTGCAACGACACCTTCCGCGGCTCGACATACTCATACTTCACCTGCATGGACGCCGGCGCCAATTCCGCATGAACGGGCGGGCCATCCGCTTCGATCGTGCTGGGAGCTTTCAACTCCAAAGCCCAAAAAGGGAGGTCGATCCAGTGGCTTCCCAAGTCAGACATTGTCCCGCTTCCAAAGTCCCACCAACGGTACCACTTCGGGCCAGGGAAATAGACTTCGTGAAAATCTCGATGCGGAGCGGGGCCCAGCCAGAGGTCCCAGTTGAGCTGAGGGGGGACGGGGTGACTTTCCCGAGGGCGTTCCTGGATGGTCACGATGTCTTGATGTTTTCGAGCTTCCTCTTCGGAAGGATGCCATCCCCAGGCTCGCGATACCCAGACATGGACTTCATTCACGTCGCCGATGGCTCCCGTCTGGATCAGCTCCACCACGCGGCGGTAATTTTCCCCAGCGTGAATCTGCGTTCCCATCTGCGTGGCAACTCCGGCTTCCGCGGCCGCTTCCCGGATGATTCGAGCTTCCCAGACGTTATGGGTCAGAGGCTTTTCGCAGTAAACATGCTTCCCCATTTGTAGGGCGGGAAGGGTCGCCAGGGCATGTGTATGTTCGCAGGTGCTGACCACCACCGCGTCGAATTCATGGGCATGGTCGTAGAGTTGGCGAAAATCGACTGCCTGACGAGCCCCAGGATGGCGTGACGCGGCAAACTGCAGATTCGATTGATTGACGTCGCAGATGGCAACCACGTTTTCTGATTCAACGCCCCGCATGTTGGCTGCCCCGCGACCACCGCAGCCGATCACGGCCACGTTCAGCCGATCATTGAGATTTCGGGCTCGCAGAAATGCCGGGGCGGCACCGACCATGGCCCCAGCGGCCAAGGATCCCGCCATGAATTGCCGACGAGTCCAGGTAGATGCAGGAGACTTCGAACGGGTGGTAGTCGCGGTGGAGGCGTGGGAGGAAGCAGACATGAAATACTCACAAAGGAAGGAAGAAAAAGACCGACCGTCCAAGTCGGGCCGGAAACAGGGGCGGGGGCCGCGGCCGATTCGCGTCTCCCACCACTCGCCCAAAAGCCACTCGCCCAAGAGCCACTCGCTCAAAAGCCACTCGCCCAAGAGCCACTCGCCCAAGAGCCACTCGCCCAAGAGCCACTCGCCCAAGAGCCACTCGCCGACGAGCGTCCTTCGCTAGTATATCTCGCGTCAACTCAGAATATCGACAATGGGCTGTCCATGGTCCATTTCCAACCGCTTGCGCCCGGGGACTTCCAGTCGTCGATTATCCAGCCCCAGCAAGTGCAGGACGGTCGCGTGCAGGTCGGTGACATAATGCCCTTCTCCCAAGGCATGGTACCCAAGTTCGTCGGTTTCTCCGTGGACATAGCCCCGCTTCAGTCCCGCTCCCGCCATCCAGATGGTAAAACCATTCGGATGATGATCGCGGCCGTCCGTCCCCCCCCCACGCTCTTCCATGCCGGGCGTCCGCCCGAATTCCGTGCAGAAGACGACAACGACATCGTCCATCAGGCCCCTCTGTTTCAAATCTTGAATCAACCCCGCCACCGGCCGATCCACCGTGCCGCAAAGTCGAGTGTGATTTTCTTTCAGTTTCTGGTGTGAGTCCCAGACACCGTAGGGGGAGGGAAAGACCTGTACGAATCGCACGCCCCGTTCCACCAGTCTCCGAGCGGCCAGAAGCCGCTGTCCGGCGAGCCGTGTTTCATCTTGGTCGAGGCCGTAGAGCTGCGTCGTCGCTGCCGATTCGGTGCTGAAGTCGATCGCTTCCGGCGCGGCCGACTGCATGCGGAAAGCCAGTTCATAGGCCCGGATTCTCGCCTGAAGATTCTGGTCCTCGGGATACTCGACTCCGGACAGCCCATTCAGCCTCCCAATCAACTCGTATTCCTCGCGCTGCTCGGCATGGCTCTGACCTTCTACTCGCCGGCCGAATGGGAGTGGCTCCTGGGGGTCCAAAGTCAAGGGAACTCCGGCGTGAGTGGGCCCGAGGTAGTATGAGTCGATCGATTGGCGGGTATCCGATCGAGTGGGACCACCCAGGACGACGAATCGAGGGAGATCATCGTTCATGGAACCGAGCCCATAATGGGCCCAAGCTCCGATGCTCGGTTGTGGCTCGTCCAGACGGTGCCGGCCGGTGTGAATCTGATTCTCCGCCGCGTGGTCATTGTCGGTGGTCCACATATTTCGGACGAAGCAAAGGTCATCGACATGGCGAGACAGATGGGGCCACCAATCGGTGACCGCAATGCCGCTCTCCCCATACTGCTTCCATCCGACCTGCATCGGATAGATCTTGGGATAGACGTCCCGGACGTTGATTTCTTCGGCGGCCACCGAGCGGAAACGCTTGGCGTGCAATGGAGAAAGTACGGGATTCTCCAAGGGCGTATCATCGAAGGTCTTACCGGCATACGTGTTCAGTGCCGGCTTGGGATCGAATGTCTCCACATGACTGTACCCCCCGGACAAGAAAACCCAGATGACGGATTTGGCTCGAGGTGGAAAGTGGGGCCGGCCGTCCGGAGGAGCGTGAGTCGCCGTTTCCATCCCACGGAGGATCCCGTCGTCGGCCAGCATGGAACCGAGTGCCAAGCCGGTAAAGCCCATTCCCAGGTCCGAGAGAAAGGCCCGACGATGACGAGCCGGCGCCCCGTGATGTGAATTCGATTGATATCTCGGCATTTTCGTGCTCCCCGTCGTCGTGACGGCTTAGACGGCTGAATTGTTCTTAAGAGTCAGTTCGGCCC
>JBJHCD010000737.1:0-3677 GCA_050485845.1 Pirellulaceae bacterium
CGAGGCTGATTTCCTTGGGTAAGCTCATGGCAGCGAAGGTCCTCCAGTAGGTCAAGGACGAACCGGGCCGTCGGGCGTCGCGTGCGGCGTCCTTCAGGATAGATGTCGATCGAACCTACATCGTGGCGATCCTCGGGCGATGCCTTGGTTCCCGAATCCGCCGTCCGGTCGATGACGATGACCCGCGTGGCGGGACATATTGAAGAGTGTCTTGAATTCTTCAAGGGATACCGATTCGACTCACCAACGTTCGGCATCTCGGGGACCAATTTTCGCTCGCACCGTTTTCCTGACATCGGCTCCGTGGCCACCGAAATTCTGGGATCCGATTGTCCCGAGTTGCCGGGCTATGTTTTCTGCCCCGGAGCGAATCTGCCGAACTTGGTGGGGAACACCGGCTTCCTGCCATCGGGTCGAGCTCCGTGGAAACTTGGCACGAAGAGTTTGGGCGAAAACCTGGCGGATCCCGAGTGGCGAGTTCGTTCGCTGGATCCCCAACCTGGGCTCGACCGCGACCGACTCCTTGCTCGCCGTAAACTTCTGAATCGCCTCGATCAATCGACCATTTCGCGGGAGCGGGACGTTGAGTTAATAAATACCCACCACGGTCATGCTTTTGATCTACTCACAAATCCTTCTGTTCAAAACGCCTTAACACTTCGAGGTGAACCCGACGCGGTGCTCGACCGCTACGGCCGCGATCATCGAGGCCGTTGCTACCTGCTGGGACGCAAGCTGATCGAAGCCGGGGTACGATTCGTCACGGTCACGGTCATCCAACCACCGGAACTGGTCGGCCGTCCTGGTTACGGACAAGCCAACGGAGTGTTTCTCAATTGGGACCATCACGAGGGAATCTATCATCACGGCCCCTGTGGGGGCCCGCAGGCCATGTCCAACCAGGAGCGATACGGACTGTCGCATCCTGTCATGATGCCCAGTCTCGATCGATCTTTCAGCGCGCTGCTGGAAGATATGCACGACCGTGGACTACTCGATGAGACACTCGTCTGCTTCATCACCGAAATGGGACGCACGCCGCGACTGAATCAGTAAAAAGAATCCAAAGACCGCCTTCGGGATTTTCTGGATTTCGATGCCGCTGCGAATCGGTGACCAATGTTCTTCAGGTCAGCGTGCTGAATGCACAATATCGTGCGGGAAGCCTCAAGGCTGTCTGGAGATGGCCGCGCAGGTAGCAGGCCAGTCGTGCCACCTCCGGGGATGAACCAGGGTAAACCCCGGAGGAGTGCGGGGAATCATAAGGGTGTCTGGAATGGCCTCTGGAAATGGCCCTACGAGACCGGTACGGCCTGGCGAACAAAATCGGGCTCCACTTCGACGCCGAATCCGGGCCCCGTTGGGCACCGGACTTTTCCTTGCTCGCACTTCAGCGACGACGTCTCGCACACCACCGGCAGGTCGGTGTTCCCCTTGAATTCCATGTAAGGCCCGATGTTGGGCGTAAACGAGGCGAACTGTACCACGTCGACGTATCCCAGCCCGCCACCCGACATATGGGGAACGACCGTCATGTCCATCGCGTCGGCCATGCGGGCGACCTGCGTGGCTCGTATCATGCCGCCTCCATAGTGCAGATCGGGTTGCACGATGTCGACGCCTCGATGGGCGATTGTCCAGCGCCAGCGGTGCATCGAGTATTCCTGTTCGCCTCCGGCCACGGGGATCGTCAAGGCATCGGCCACTTCCTTGGTACTCCACAAATCGTCAAACGGACATGGCTCCTCGAAAAAGCCGTAGCCATGTTCTTCCATGATTCGTCCGATTCGAATCGCCTCGCGAACGTCATAGCTGCTGTTCGCGTCCGTGTAGAGCGTGAACTCGTCGCCGAACGCTTCCCGAGCCAGAGCGATCAGTGCTTCGCTGCGTCCCGGCCGGGAGTCCTGGTTACGGCTCATCCTTCCCCCAACACGAAACTTCAGCGCCCGGACTCCGGACCCCGCCACCAGCCGCTGGAGATGTTCCACTTCCTCCTCGGGGCGATTCCCCCGATTGCCGCTGGCGAAATACACGGCGATGTCGTGACGCAATCGCCCCCCGAAGAAATCCGCCACCGGGCGCTGGGCGGTGCGTCCGAGCATTTCCAGGAGATTCATTTCCGCTGCGGCGACGCCGGTCCAGAGGGCAATTCCCTGCAGCTTGTAGTTGCTGCCCCGCCGATAAACGTCCCAAAGCAACGATTCCAACTGACGGGCATCCTGGCCGACAAACGCGGGCAAGATATTCTTGACCACGATGGGCCACGTCTCCGCCATGCGACTGGGATTCGGTACCGTGACCACCTCGAGACCATTCGAGGCCCGACCGCGGATCAAAAAATGTCGACCGTGCCGCAGCAATTCCAACGACTCGACCATCACCGGCTCGTCCAGACCGCTCAGATCCAGCACGGGCTCATCGAGAATCCGCTTCAGCCGCTGGTTCCCTTCATTCGGATCGTTCCGCCATTCCTCGGCGGCACGGAGGGCGCCTCCCGAGGCCAGCAGCGCCGTGGCTCCGACGCCTCGCAGGGCTTTACGTCGAGTAAGGGGTTTATTCCACATCACCAACTTCCTCGGGCCAGTACCGTTCGGTAATAATTTTCGTTTGCGTGAAGAAGTGAACGACTTCTTTGCTCTGTGCCTTGATGTCCGCGAAAATCGAGCCTTTCGCGCCACCAAACGGAAGCGGCGCAATGGGCGCGGGAATCCCCACGTTAATGCCAATCATTCCCGCCCGCGTCTCCATGGCGAAGCGCCGAGCCCAATAGCCGCACTGCGTATAAATTGACGCGCCGTTTCCGAACTCGTGGCGATTGATTGCCGCGATGGCTTCATCCAGCGACTCGAATTTCAGGAGAATGACCACGGGGCCAAAAATCTCGGTCCGCTCAACCGTCATACCGGGCCGGACATTCGCCAGAACGGTCGGGCCGATGTAGTGCCCGGCGGGCATCTCAAGGCCACGGCCATCGATCAGCAGATCGGCCCCTTCGTCTACTCCGGTTTGAATCAGCGATTCGATCCGCTGCTTGGCGGCGGCCGAGATGACCGGGCCGACCACATCGACCTCCTCGAACCGCGGATCCAGCGGATACCCGACAGGTGTCTGTTGCGCGGCTTCGGTGAACCGGCGCACGGTCTCGCGATAGGTTGCTTCGCCGACACAAGCGATGGCGGACGCCGCCATGCAGCGCTGCCCCGCGCATCCCAGGCAGCTGGTTAGCATATTCCGCACAACCTGGTCCAGTTTCGCGTCGGGCATGACGACCAGATAGTTCTTGGCGGAACCCAAGGCCTGGCAGCGTTTTCCCGTACGGCTACACAACTCGGCCACGGACCGCGCGACACGCGACGAACCGACGAACGATACCCCATCAATTCCCGGATGTGCGCAGATCGCCTCGCTGACCGTCTTGTCGCCATGGACCAAATTGAGCACTCCGGGTGGAAATCCAGACTGGTCGATGAGTTCAAATTGGAGCTGCGAGGTGATGGGAACTTGCTCGGAACATTTCAGGATGAACGAGTTTCCGGCGGCCACGGCGTAGGGGAGAAACCAGAAAGGGACCATGGAGGGAAAATTGAACGGCACGATGGCGGCAAAGACGCCGACCGGTTCGCGGATAACTTCGCCATCGATATCGGGTGCGGCGTTGCGGAGGCTGTCTCCCTGGA
>JBJHCD010000738.1:0-3668 GCA_050485845.1 Pirellulaceae bacterium
ACATGATCGGCCAGGACAATGACCCGCAATCCCATCTGCTCGGCCAACCCCTGCACCAACTGCTCGTCGGTAATCAGCCCCAACTCCTCGGCAATCTTCCCCAGCAACTCTCCCGGTCGCTGCTGCTGCTCCTCCAAGAGCAGTTCCAACTGGTCATCCGTGATGAAACCCAAGTCGACCAGGATTTGGCCTATGCGTCGAATAGCCATGAGGTGTCTTCTAATGGTGTGAAGGGGGAGTTTTCAGTGTTCAGTGTTCAGTGTTCAGTGTTCGATTTTTGGTTTTCAGTGTTTGGTCTTGGGAGGAGGGTTAGTCGTGGTCGCCCTCGTCGTCGTCCTCGTCCTCGTCGTCCTCTTGTTCCAGTCCGGCGGCCCGGCGAGCTTGGACGATCCGCTTGGCCAAGTCATCGGGGCGATGGGCCTTGGCCAGGGCGTCCTCGAGCGAAATCGTCTCGGCATGCCAGAGATGAAATAGATGATCGTCCATGAGCTGCATGCCGAACTTGGCACCGGTCTGGATGGCCGAGTTGATGCGGAAGGTCTTGTTTTCGCGAATCAAGTTGGCAATGGCCGACGTGACCACCAGAATCTCATACGCGGCCACTCGGCCCCCCCCGAGTCGCGGCACGAGGGTCTGGGCGAGCACGCCGATGAGGGAACTGGCCAGCTGAGTTCGAATCTGGTCCTGAAGGTTTCCCGGAAAGGCATCGATCACTCGGTTGACCGTGCCCTGAGCACTATTGGTGTGCAGGGTGCCGAAGACGATATGCCCGGTTTCCGCCGCCGTGATCGCCGCTTCAATCGTCTCCAAATCACGCATTTCACCGACCAGGATCACGTCCGGATCCTGACGCAGCGCGCGGCGAATCGCCTCCGCGAAACTCGGCACGTCCACGCCGACTTCGCGCTGATTGACCGTCGATTTCTTGTGATAGTGATAGAACTCGATCGGATCCTCAATCGTGATGATGTGATGGTCGACCGTTTCATTCAGCAGATTGACCAGACTGGCCAGCGTCGTACTTTTTCCCGACCCGGTCGGCCCGGTGACCAGAAACAGCCCGCGAGGCCGCATCACCAACTTGACACAAACCTCCGGCAACCCGAGTTGCTCGGGCGTCAGCATGCTGTTGGGAATCTGCCGCAACACCATCGAAATGTTGCCGCGCTGTTTGAAGATGGAAACTCGGAACCGAGCCAACTCGCCAAAGGCGAAGCCGAAGTCGGCGCTGCCGACTTCCTGCAATTCCCGCTGACACCGCTCCGGAGCAATGCTCTTCATCAACGAGACGGTGTCGTCGGCCTCCAGGACCTTGGTTTCCAATTTCCGCATGCGTCCGTGAAGCCGAAATACCGGAGGCTGTCCGACGACGATGTGAATGTCGCTCGCCCCCTGCTTCACGCAGGCCTGCAGTAACTTGTCGATCAGAATCGTTGCCATAAATTGCGTCGCTTGGCTGGGGCTCTTCAATACCCCGCATGCCAACTGCTCGCCGTGTCACACCGGTTCACCCTCGCGATCCCTCCCCCTTCATCTTGGGGACGGCAACGCCTTCGGGGCCGGAAACCTCCGGGAGTGCTCCATGAAACAAACAGTTGAGATCCGGTTGCGTGTCAGGACGAATGTCGAAAAAAGATGAGTTCACCAATCATTACTTCGAGAAGGTTTATGGAAGGATAGCTCGAAAACTCCCAACCATCCCCCTTCCTCGCGGATCCAATCGACGCAACCCGAAGATCTCGAAAAGCAAGTTCGTTCCGATCTCCGCTGATGTCTCGATTATTGGACCGCTGCTCCGGCAAGCTCAAATAGCTCGCCTTATTGCGAACTCCATTTCGCCCAAACCAGCCACGCGTCCTCATGAGGGGCCACAGACCCCTCCACTGAAAAGGGGTCCCCACATCGGCGGTCCGTCCTCGGTCGCCCGTCCGCCCCACAGCTCCCCGCTTTCCACATGTCGTCTGGATGACGTCTCGACGACGCCTGGCTGCTCCTACCCCTCCGAACTACTAAGCCACCATCAGCACGTCTTGCTCCGTTCGCTTGGCGACGCGGTATACCTCCTCGAGCGTGGTGATTCCGTTGAAGACCTTGAGCAGTCCATCTTGGTAAAGTGTTCTCATGCCTTGAGTTATCGCGAGTCGCCGGATTTCGTCCGAGGAAGCGTGCTTGAAGATCAGCTCCCGGATCTTGTTGTTCACCGGCATCAGTTCCATGATGCCGATCCGCCCTCGGTACCCCGACTTCTGACAATAACTGCACCCTTTGCCCCGCATGAACTTGGCCTCCTTGGCCATCTCCAGCGGGATCCCCGCCTCCTCCAAAGCCGACTCCATGATCTGCGTGGGCTGCTTGCAGCGACTGCAGTTGACCCGGACCAGACGCTGAGCCATCACGCCGATGACGCTGCTTGCCACCAGATAGTTGGGGACATTCAGGTCGATCATACGTGTAATGGCACTGGGCGCATCGTTCGTATGTAGAGTACTAAAAACCAAGTGTCCAGTAAGTGAGGCCTGGATTCCCATCGAAGCCGTCTCCTGATCTCGCATTTCGCCGACCAGGATGATATTCGGGGCCTGGCGGAGCATCGAGCGGATGATGCGAGCGAAGTCGAGTCCGATGCCGTGGCGAACCTCGCACTGGTTGATCCCCGGCAGGTAGTACTCCACCGGATCCTCCGCCGTGATGATCTTCCGGTCGGGGCGGTTGAGCGCATTGAGCGCCGCATAGAGGGTGGTCGTCTTCCCCGAACCGGTGGGTCCCGTCACCAGAATGATCCCGTTGGGACGCCGGATCAAATTCTGGAAAGTCTGGAAGTTGTGGTCGGAGAGCCCTAGCTGGCGGATGCCGACCTTGATGTTGTCCTTGTCCAGAAGCCGCATCACGACACTCTGACCATGATTCGTCGGAATCACGCTGACCCGCAAATCCAGCTCCTTGTCTCCCACCGTCACCTTGATTCGGCCGTCCTGGGGACGACGCCGCTCGGCAATGTCCATCTTGGCCAGAATCTTGATGCGGGAGAGAATGGCACCCAGCAAACGGCGGGGAGGCTTATCCCTCTCGATCAACACTCCGTCGATGCGGTACCGGATCCGAATCCGGTCCTCGAACGGCTCGACATGAATATCCGAAGCCCGCAATTGCACCGCCTCGCTGATCATCAAGTGAACCAGCCGGACGATGGGAGCACTATTCTCGTCGACCCCCTCATGCTCGCTCTTCTCATCCGACTCGGTCTCGGTGAAGTCGATCGCCGTGTCGGTGAATTCCTGCAGCATCGAGTCCGCCGATTCCCCTTCGATCTGTCCGTAGTAGCGGTTGATGCTCTCGAGAATCGTCTCGCGGGGGGCAAGTGCGGTCTCTATGGTGCGGTTGAGG
This sequence comes from Pirellulaceae bacterium, assembly GCA_050485845.1. Classification (GTDB taxonomy): domain Bacteria; phylum Planctomycetota; class Planctomycetia; order Pirellulales; family Pirellulaceae; genus JBJHCD01. The sequence goes on from JBJHCD010000738.1 coordinate 3,385, forward strand.
ATGAACCGCAGTTTTTCAAAAGTTTCGATATCCATCGGGTCGCTGACCACCACGGTCAGCGCATCCCCCTCCATCGACAGGGGAAGAATGGCATTTTCACGGGCGACCGACTCGGGGATCAATTCAATCACGCTGTCCGGTATGGTCACCTCGGTCAGGTCGACATAGTCCAGGCCATGGTGTTCGGCCATGGCCCGCATGACCTCTTCGCCCGTGGCATAACCCAGCCGAACGAGGCAATCGGCCACGTTCAGCTCGCGCTGCTCGCGCGACATCTGTTCGGC
>JBJHCD010000739.1:0-3668 GCA_050485845.1 Pirellulaceae bacterium
AACCAGTTCCGCAAAGCAACGAGCCATTCACTGAGAGGCTCGGACGATCCTCCCCTTCCATGGGGTTCTTCCAGAAAACCCAGGCAACCCGTGCAACTCTCGCCATCGATACGATCGTGGCGAGAGTTGTTTTTTTGCGTCGTCAGGTGGGCGAGGAGCGGGAAGATTGACGCTCCATTCTTCGATCGCCGATAGTGAACAGAGTCGCGGGGTGACAAGGGAGGCGCGCCTCGTGGTGTAACAACTCACTTTCGCGAGCTTTGCCAATGCCCCGAGCCCCCAAATCCGTTCGGTCTCGCAAGCTGGAATCGAATCCCAAACCGGCCCCCTCCGCGGCCGACGCGCGAACTGTCCATTCCTGGTCACTTCGACGACGTCTGCTCGTTTCCCTGCTGGTCACTTTGCACCTCTTGGCGGTCTTCACGGCGCCATTCACTTTCGCGGCATCCGGTCCCGAGTCGGCTTCGCCGTTTGCCATCGGGTTGATGAATGTTGTGCGTCCATACATCGACATGATGTATCTGAACCACGGTTACTTCTTCTTCGCCCCGGAACCGGGTCCGAGTCATTTGCTGAAGTGCCGTTTGGAGTTCGACGACGGCCGCGAGGACCTCGAATTGACCTTTCCCGATCGTAACCAGCAGTGGCCACGACTCCTCTATCACCGTCATTTCATGCTGGCCGAGCAGCTACAGTCGTCGTTCGTTCCGGCCAACCCTCCGGAAGACGCACCTCGGGAAATTCGGGAAGCTTGGCGGCGAGACCGCGAGTTTTATGAAACGCGGAAGCGTTCGTTTGAGGAGCACCTATTGCACAGGCATGGGGCCGCCCGCGTCACGCTGGTTCGAGTTCAACACCGTCCGCCTCCTCATGCCGCCGTGCTCCGGGGAATGCCGCTTACCGACCCGGCCCTCTATCGAGAGCTTCCGGAAGAGGTGGAAGACGAGTGGGACGAGATGGAAGGGGACGTGAGAGGAGACATGAGAGGGGAAATCGCAGTGGGCGTCGATGAGAACTTGAGCCCAGACCGAGGCCCAGACCAAGGACCGGACCGAGGTCAAAACCAGGGAGAGTCGGTACGATGAATCGTGGTTCGAGTTTCCTGTGGGGAGCGGTTCGGGATTGGGGGAGTGACGTCGCACGGGCTTGGGACCAATTTTGGTTTCGTCCGGCGTCACCACACACTCTGGCGGCGATTCGCATTCTCGCCGGCTGGATGCTTTTTTACACCCATCTGGTTTGGACGCTCGACCTCCAAGCCTTTCTGGGGCCAAGCAGCTGGATCGACTCGGAAGCTTCGCGTTCGCTGGCCGCGATGCGCGGGGCAACAACGTGGTCTTATCTGTGGTATCTCGAATCACCCGTGTTGATCTGGCTTCAGCACGTGGTGGCCCTGGTGGTGTTCTTGCTTCTGATGGTGGGCCTCTGGACCCGAGTTGTATCGGTTCTGGCTTGGTTGATCACGGTGGCCTACTGCCATCGCCTGACGGGCGCCCTCTTTGGATTGGACCAGGTCAATGTGATGCTGGCGATGTACTTGATGCTCGCCCCCGCCGGCGCGGTTTATTCGGTCGATCGTTGGTTGTCGAGCAGGAGGGGAGGGGGGAGTGCTCCTTGGGTTCCCGCCGTATCGACCAACGTGGCGATTCGCCTGATCCAGGTTCACATGTGCGTGATCTATCTCTTCGGTGGGATCGGCAAAATGCGGGGGGTCGCCTGGTGGGTCGGTGACGCGTTTTGGTTTTCGATTGCCAATTACGAGTATCAGTCGTGGGACGTGACTTGGCTGGCTGCCTCTCCGCTGCTGATCGCCTTGATCACGCATTTGACTGTTTTCTGGGAGACATTCTATTGTGTCCTGGTGTGGCCGCGTCTCACTCGCCCCTTAATGCTCGGCATGGCCGTGGTGGTGCATGGGGGAATCGCCTTGGCGTTGGGGATGCCCACGTTCGGATTCGCGATGCTGATCGGCAACCTTGCATTCGTGAGTCCCGGGACGATTCAACACCTCGTCAGCTTTGCTCGCGACGCTCTGGTTCGTCGGCATCCCGCCCCGACCGGCGGGACTGTTACCAGCGAGACTAGAACTGCCTCCCCCTAGATCAAATCGGACGAAACCGTCTATACTCCCTGATTGGAACAATCGAAACCCCTCAGGGAGAAAAGACCGTGTTGGAGAGCTTGGCCGTAGTCGGTGCCACGGGAGCCGTGGGAACCATCGTTCGTCAGTTGCTGGAGCAGAGGAACTTTCCGCTGACGAAAGTGAAGTTCGTTGCATCGGCACGGTCGGCGGGCCAATCGATCACGTTCCGAAACCAACCCCATACCATTGAGGCACTGACCCCGGAGGCATTCGAAGGGGTTGATCTGGTTATCGCCAGCACCCCGGACGATGTGGCGGCGGAGTTCATTCCCTGGGTGGTCGAGAAGGGGGGGGTGGTCGTCGACGAGAGCGGTTATTGGCGAATGAAACCCCATGTCCCGCTCGTCATTCCCGAGGTCAACCCCGAGGCGATCCGCGAGCATCAAGGAATCATCGCCAGCCCCAATTGCTCAACCACGCAGATGGTCGTCGCCATGAAGCCGCTGCACGACGCCGCCCGAATTCGCCGAGTGGTCGTCAGCACCTATCAGGCGACCAGCGGGGCAGGGGTGGCGGGTGAACGGGACCTGGAGCAGGGGAGTCGCGCCGCGCTCGAGGGATCGCAACATCCCTACGCCTGCTTTCCGCATCCCATCGCCTTCAATCTCATCCCACAAATCGGCTCGCCCAAGCACGAGGGATACACGTCCGAAGAAATGAAGATGGTTTGGGAAACTCACAAGATTCTTGGTGACGATTCGATTCGCATCAGCCCGACCTGCGTTCGCGTGCCGGTCGCCAACTGCCATAGCGAGAGCATCCTGGTCGAGACGCAGCAGCCGCTGACCGCCGAGGAGGCCCGGAAGCTGTTCGAGGCGACACCGGGAATTGTGGTCATCGACGACCTGGACGACAAACGTTACCCCATGCCCCTGGACTGCTCGGGGCGCGACGAAGTCTTCGTCGGCCGCATCCGCCGCGATCTCTCCTGTGAGAATGGCATCAGCTTCTGGTGTGTGAGCGACAACCTCCGCAAGGGAGCCGCGACGAACGCCGTGCAAATCGCCGAACTGCTGGTCGCCCAGGCGGCCGGTTCCGCGGCCCGTTCCACCTGAAAGTCGCGAATCACTCCAGTTCGCCGCTCCCGACCAACCCGCAATTGCATCGGCCCCGAAGGTCATGCCCCGTGACGGACTCTTCCACCCCCGCGCGATCGCTGCGATTGAAGCTCGCCTACGATGGCACGGCCTACGGGGGCTGGCAACGGCAGCTTAACTGCGTCTCGATCCAAGGCTTGCTGGAAACGGCATTCCAGCGGGTAACCGGCGAGCGGGTGTCGATCACCGCCAGTGGGCGCACGGATGCGGGGGTCCACGCCCTGGGACAAGTCGCCAGTTGCACCACCAACTCGTCACTGACGCCGGATGCCTTGCGGCGAGCCCTGAATGCCTGCTTGCCGAGCGATATCTGCATCCTGAAGATCCAAGAGGCCCCCGCCAACTTCCACGCCATCCGCGAGGCCGTCCAGAAACGCTATCGCTACCAGATCCGAACCGGTCAGAATCGTGACGTGTTCGCTCGACAC
>JBJHCD010000740.1:0-3665 GCA_050485845.1 Pirellulaceae bacterium
ACTACGTACCATTCACCGTGCTGGTCGATCCCGATTCACTGGTCACCATGGTCCGCTACATCCAACCGGGGAGCGACTTCCATCGACTCGCCCGGTTCCTGGAAACCTACGTCAACGAGTGACCTGGTGGCAGAGCCGGGACATCGTATGGCACTCGAGTTTCCTTGGGTTCGGACTGCCACGAAGCGGGGCGTCCGCGGCAGTCGGATGTGCACTCTCGAGGGAACGAGAAGGGGCTGGGGCTAGCTGTCCAGTGTTCCCTTGGTGCTGGGGATGCCTGTCATGCGAGGATCGGGCTCGACGGCCACGCGGAGGGCCCGAGCGGCCCCTTTGAAGATCGCCTCGCTGATGTGATGGCTGTTCCGACCATAGTGGACCAGCACATGGAGGTTGCTCAGCGAATTCGCCGCCACCGCTTGCCAGAAATCTTCCACCAGTTCGCTGTCGAACTGCCCGATCTTGGGGCTGGGAAAAGTCGCCTGGAAGACCAGAAAGTATCGTCCCCCCAGGTCCCAGGCGACGGTGGCCAGAGTCTCTTCCATTGGAAGGATTTGGGAGCCATAGCGGCGGATTCCCCGCTTGTCCCCGAGTGCCTGGCGAAGGGCCTGCCCCAGGCAAATGCCGACATCTTCCACCGTGTGGTGGTCGTCAACATGCAAGTCCCCCTTCGCTCGCACCTTCAGATCGAAGGTGGAATGTCGAGCGAATAGTTCGAGCATGTGATCGAGAAAGCCGACCCCCGTGTCAATCTCGGACTGTCCCGAGCCATCCAGATTCAGTTCCAGTTCGACTGACGTTTCGCCCGTCTGCCGAGAAATACTTGCCGTTCGCGTCATTTGGTTACACCATGGTTTTCAGGAGTGCCAGACAGGCATCGATTTGATCGTCGGTTCCCACGCTGATTCGCAGTCCGTCGCGCCAGCGTGGATACTTCATGTATCGCACCAAGATCCGCTCGGCCTTCAACCGCTCATACAATTCTCCCGCATCCCGCTCCGGGTGCTCGCACCAGACAAAGTTGGCCTGGGAATCGATCACGGCGAAACCAAGCTGGCGGAGTTCGCTGGTCATCCTTTGCCGAGTTGCCACGATGCGAGAGCGATTTTCCGCCAGCCAGGCCTGATCGTCGATGGCCGCGGTGGCGGCGGCAATGGACAACGCATCGCAATTGTAGGAATCCTTCACTTTGCGGAATTGAGCGATCAGTTGCGGTTGTGCCACCAGGAATCCGAAGCGAAGACCAGCGAGCGCGTACGATTTGCTTAGCGTCCGTGACACCAGAATCCGCTCCTGGCTCGCGACCAGGGGGATGCAGTGGCCGTCGGAGAAATCGACATAGGCCTCATCAACCAGCAGCGGACAGCAAAGTCGCTCGGCTAACTCCCCCATCTCCGCCGGCGCGATCCAGGTCCCCGTGGGACTGTTCGGGTTGGGGACAATCGCCAATCGCAAGTCGGCGGATGGAGCCACGAAGTCGTCACCCAGCTTCCAGTTGGACGTAAAGGGAATCTCATCGAACTGACTCCCTTGGATCTGGGCCAGTGTCGCGTAGAGAATGTAACTGGGATACGGAAATCGAAGTCGCTGTCCTGAACCGACGAGTGCTCGAGTTACCACGGTCAAAATGTCATCGCTGCCGTTGCCGCAGAGAATGCACTCCGGATCAATGTCAAACACCTCGGCCGCTCGACGGCGAAATGCCGTTGCCAATGGATCGGGATACCGAAGCAGGCTGGTCCGAGCGGCCTCTTGGATCGCCTGCTGAATGGCAGGGGAGGGGGGGTAGGGATTCTCATTCGTGTTCAGCTTGATGAACTTGCCGACTTGCGGCTGTTCGCCGGGCGTGTAGCCCGACATGGCTTCAATCTCGGGACGAAAATAGGTCATGCCGTCGTTGCCAAAAAGGGTAAAGTTGCAATGGGGCGAGTCGAGCAAGAGTCAATGCGAGTCAAAGCAAATCAAGGCTGGATCGGTCCAGCAATGTCGAGTTGTGTCGAGTTGAGTTGTGTCGATGTCCGTAGTCTTCTGGGAGCGAAACTTCGCGCATCAGGTTCGCTCAACCCCCGGACGGACCGGCTAAACGGATATCGACGCTGGCTCGATGAGCGGTCAGGCCCTCCTTGTCCGCCATTCGCTGCACATGGATCGCTTCCTCGCGGAGCGCTTGTTCGCTGTAGTGAATCACGCTCCCGGTGCGAAGAAAGGCGTTGGCCGTGAGGCCGCTGGCCCAACGCGCGGTCCCGCTGGTCGGCAGGACATGGGACGGGCCGGCCGCGTAATCTCCCACGGCGACCGGACTGAATGGTCCCACGAAAGTCGCTCCCGCTCGCGGTATCTCGGCCACCAACTGCTCGGCTCGAGCCGACGCCAAATGCAAATGCTCCGGCGCCAGTTGGTTGGTGATCCGGCAAGCCTGCCGCTCGTCCTCCACCAGAATCAGGGCGCCGAAGTCGAGCAGGCTTTGGATGGTCACCTGCTCGCGCGACAACTCGGCCACCTGCCGAGTCAATTCCGCTCGAACCCGCTCGATCAACGCTTCGGACCACGTCACCAGAATGCTGGCTCCTGGGGCATGTTCGGCCTGAGCGAGCAGGTCGGCGGCAATGAACTGGGGAGGAGTCGAATCATCGGCGACGACAATCACTTCGCTCGGGCCGGCAATCGAATCGATATCGACCTCCCCATAGACCAGCTTCTTGGCCAAGGCGACAAAGAGATTTCCGGGCCCCACGATCTTGTCGACTCGGCGAAGCCCCGTCACTCCGTAGGCCAACGCGGCAACCGCCTGGGCTCCTCCCGCTCGATAGACTTCCGTGATTCCAAGTTCACCGCAGACCGCCAGCATGTCGAGGTTGTTGGCGCCGAACTGAGTGGGAGGGGCCACCATGGCGATTTCGGGGACGCCGGCGGCTTGAGCAGGGACGGCGGTCATCAGAACGGTCGAGGGGTAGGCGGCCGCTCCACCCGGAACACAGATGCCGACTCGCTCCAGCGGCATGTAGCGTTGCCGCAGCACGGTCCCGTTGGAACGCGTCAGCTCCCGGTCCTGGTGGAGAATGGCCGTCTGGAACTCCAGAATGTTGTCCCGAATTCGCCGAACCGTATCGAGGAATTCCGGGGTCGCTTGACGATGAGCCGCTGCAATCTGTTCCGTCGGAACTCGAAGTTGCTCGGGGGTCAGCTTGGCTCGATCGAGCTTCTCCGAATAGCGAAGCAGAGCCGGCAGCCCTTCATCTCGGACCTCCTGACAAATTCGCTCCACGACTTGTTGCGGAGTGAGAGGGGCGCCGAATACCTCCTCGGTGCGGCGACGTCCCTCGTCACTCACCACATTCCCCCGAGGGCTCAGCCGCTCGCGAAGATCCTGGAGACTTTCGTCCACGTCTTGTCGGCGAGCGTCAATCAGCTTGATGGGCAACAGTTCCACGGAAATCTTGTCCTCTTCGTCGAAATCATTAGTGACTCGTTCAGAACCCCATTGTGGGCTGCGAGGTGATTTTGCGAAAGCGGGAGGAGGCGAGGAAGGCGGAACGCGGAAGGATGAAGGCGGAAGGCGGAAGGAGGAAGGAGGGGGTGGGGAGTTGGGAGGGAGGGACGGGGGGGGAGGAAAATGCGGGGGTGCGGGGTAGGGGGGGCGGTGGGGCGGTGGAGCGGAGACGAGTCTC
>JBJHCD010000741.1:0-3662 GCA_050485845.1 Pirellulaceae bacterium
CCCAATATCCCATGAGGGCTACTCTAGATACTATTAGGCAGTAGCTCCGGGAAATGACCGCTTACCCGTCAGATGCTTCCCGTATTCAGCAAGCACCTTCAGCAGGCGGCCATCCAACGTCCCGTTAACCTTTTCCCGGTAAGCGTCGAGTTCAGATTGGTCGAGCGTCTTTTCGCGCATGAACACCACGTAAGCGGGCATGGTTTTCTCCTGTAGAGGTGTAGGAATCGAGATTAGCGCAACCCGCCGGAAGCAAGGATGACTTCGCCGGTCAACCAGCCGGAATCATCCGAGGCGAGAAACGAAACAATCTTAGCGATGTCCGACGGCGTACCCATTCGGCCCAGAGGGGTCATGGCGACGAGGTGCTTTTCGATGTCATTATCGACGTCGTACAAGCCCGCCTCCTTCGTCCCTTCGCTGAGCGTGGCGCTGGGATTGACAGAGTTCACGCGAATTTACGCGAATTTTTCGCGGGGCGAGTTCTTTCGACAGCACGCTCGTCACGGAATCGAGTCCCGCTTTGCTGGCGGAGTAGATGGAGTAGCCCGGTGGATGCGAACGCGAGGCACCGGAGCCGACATTGATTATGCTTCCGCCATCCGGACCGAAGTACCCGAGCGATTCTCGGATGACCAGCAACGGGCCGAGCAGGTTGACGATCGAGTTACCCGAGCCGTGGGCCGATGCCGTTCCGAATGTGCCTTTCAACGTCAACCTTCTGGCCGTGGCCCAAAAGGCTACAATACCAGCAGTTTGGCCGCGGTGAATCCGTAGCGACCGTTACCTTGCCACTGTGGCCATAGCAGGTGATTAAGCCTTTAGGCTGGCGAAGGCCGGTGACGGCCACCATGAACTCCGTAACAGCGATAGACGCCACCAGGCCGTTGATGGATACAACCGATGGTCCCGATCGGCCAAGCGCTTCGCGTGTGACGCCATAAATCGCTTCGCGATTTCGGCGTTCCGCCTCGCCCTCAAGGTCTCGACCAGCCTCAGCCAAATCGAGAACGTCTAAGCAAATCAGGCAACCGCTGTTGCCTGATGCGACGCATACTCTTCCACCGTACTGCGGTGGCGTGAGTTTCGGGTTAATATCACTTGCCAAGTCGATGTAGGGCCTGGAATAGGCAGAACAGAGTTCTGTCAGGATAAGCCGTGCTCCCTCACAATCGAGGCAGCCGAAAACGCAATCCGCGGAACGGATCGCATTAAACCCGGCCTCGCTGATGAAGGTATCGAATATTTTCTCGACGTGGATTGCCGGATCAATCGAGTGTGCCAAACGCTCGCCAATATCTACCTTGGGCGAACCGGGAATAGGATCATCATGGCGAGCGCCAACGTAGCGGTTGCGGTTGGTATCGGCGAGTTCCTCGCCGTCGATGATTTTCAGGCCGCCAACACCGAGCAAAGACAGTTGCTGAACGACGTGCGTTCCGAGGCCGCCGTTACCGACAATCGCACACGTTGTTTGGCGAATCCGTTCTTGGCCCTCTTGGCCAAAGAACATTTCGTTTCGATGTAGCCGCTGGTCATTCATAGTCTTGTTGCTCCTGACCGCACGTGGAGTGGGTCGCTCCGGTGGGGTGACTCAGGGTGCCGTCTTCGTAACGAATCGCCATTGGAACCGGCGACTCGACAGTGTCGAACCACGCCAACGAATCGATGGAGTCGCGTGCCACAACTACTGCGGCGTAAGGTCGTTTTTTGAGACGCCACAAGATGTGAGGAACAAACTCTCGAAAGCCAGAGATGTCGCTCTGCGAGAACTGCGCCCCGAATTGCAATGGGTGAGAATGAATTTCGATTACGGAAGCTGTTAGGTCGTGCCCTCGCTTGATTACGGTGGCGCGAGTTTCGTCGGTCAATTCCAGAAAATATGGTGACCGGTGAACAAAGCCACTTGGCGGGACGTTGAAGACTTCAAGCGGAGTAAAAACGCCCGTGCTGTCGGCGCGGGCGAAAACAAAAACGGCTTCCTCGTGGCGAGAGTTCCTCGGTAGCACATACTTCAGAATTTCCGAGTATGTGCGTTGCTCGATGTCGAGAATTGCTGGGTGGTTCATATTCAGCGCCCCTGACGGAATCGTGCTGCGAAACCATCCACCCAAGTCAGGACATTATGGCCTCCTTGCGGGTCTGTCGTGGCGAACCACTGCTCCGCTTCCCATGAGAGAAACGCCCAGGTGCCGCCGAAGGGCGGTTGAAGCTCAGCCACGTTGCGGTAGTTATCGGGCTGTTGCCCACCGTGGCGGAGGTCTTGAGGAATATAGATGCCGTACGGACCGGTACCGGGATACCCTGGCCGAAGATAGGCGGCAACGTTGATTTTGGCGTGGCTCCAACCACCGGGCATCGGATAGTCCGGAATGAAAAACCACATTTCCTGGCGGATTGCGCCGGGGTATTTGGTTTTGAGAAGTTCCAGCTCCTGGCCCAGCCGTTGCTCCAGCATGAAGCCCCGTTTCCAACGGATTTTCTTGGAGAATCCCATGCCCGGCTTGAGTTGTACGACCTCACCCGGTTGCAAAGTCCGCTCGTTGTTGTCTTTGTCAATTTCAATCACCCCGACGCTGGGGTCCCAGCCGCCAAGGTTAGCGATTTCCTCGGTGGTAATCGTGTCCTTGTCCCACGGGTAGGAAGTTCCCTCGATGTCGATGGTGTACTTGGGGCCTTGTTGCTGGCCCTGTCCTTTGTCGTTCATAGATTGGTCCTTTCAGTGTTCATTTGCCACGCCCTATGCGTTGGCTTCTGAAGGACTAATCGCAGCGACTTTTCCGATCCGGTAATCTATTCCGAGATTTTTTTTGCCAGCGGACCGGAGGGTACGCTGCCGCAAACAAAGAACGCGGGACAGCGCGGGCAGGTGATGCCGGGCTTCAGAGGGAATTGCCCTGATTTGACGGCGGTGAGCATGTCAGAAATCGAGTCCGCCCGGTTTCGAAGCACTCGGTCGGTCATTTTCACCGGAACTACATCGCCATCACTGAGATAGACGAGTTGTACCGTGCAGCCAGGCGAATGGGCGGTTGCAGCGATATGAAACGCCGCGGCGGCCATATTATCTTCGTCTTTGGATCTCTTGTGGCCGGTCCGGATGCGGCGCATTTGAATTCGGCCAGCATCGTCGGTCAGCACTTCGTCGGGGGTGATAATGATTTCGGCACCGGCAACCGGCAGTCGAAGCTGCGGCACGGGCAACCGTTTCAATGAGGATGCCGAATCCAGAAAAAATCGCAGCAACTGCCAGGCGATTCGCCGGTATTCTTCGCTATAGCCATGATCAGCAGGGCCGTGGGCCTGCCAAGCAACGCTTAAGTGCTCCTCGATTTCAGCAAGAGTGCGAGTTTCGGGGGAACCTTGCGAGATTCCGCTGACAACGTGCTGCACTGCGACGTGCAGCTTCATGAAGGCCGATTCCGTGCGTCTGCCACCGATATCAAGGATATGCGTGTAGAAGAAACGTCGGGGGCAGCGGTCGTAGAGGGCCAATTGGTGGTCAGAAAATGCAACTTCACCAATGATTTCCAGTGGGATTGCCAACCAATGCCGGATCTGCCCCGGGAGCGTTCACTGACAGCGCCAGGGTCGGAATCAAGGCGGAAAGACTGGTCACCGGCTGCTGCGCCAAAACTTCCCTGCAACGTGTATCGACGTCG
>JBJHCD010000742.1:0-3658 GCA_050485845.1 Pirellulaceae bacterium
TCCTAGTGGATGACGAAGGCCCCAGTTACCTGATTGCACTCGACAAGCAAACCGGAAAGACGCTTTGGAAAACAGACCGCGAGAGCCGAGTGAGCTGGAGTTCTCCGGCCCTGGTAAGCGTGGAGGGAATGCCGCAGGTGGTAGTCAGCTCCGCCGGAAGTGTGGATGGATATGATCCGGAAAGTGGGAAGCGGTTGTGGACCTACGACGAAGTGGGAGGAAACACGGCCACCACGCCGATCGGATACGCCGACGGCCGCTTCCTGATCGCCGCCTCGCCGGGACGCGATGGACAGAATGTCGAACTGGCCAAACGTTCCAACTTGGCGATGGCAGTCCGAAAGTCGGAGGATGGTTGGCAACCGGAACCCCTGTGGATGACTCCGGAAGCGACGCCTAGCTGGGCTTCTCCCATCGTCCATCAGGGCTGTGCTTACTGGGTGAATCGAGTCGGCGTTGTCTACTGCCTGGATGCCGAATCGGGGGACCTGCACTATGCCGAGCGGTTGCCGCAATCGAGTTGGGCCACTCCGTTGCCTGCGGGTGACCGAATCTATTTCTTCGGCAAGGATGGAATCACGAGTCTGCTGGCGGCCGGTCCCGAGTTTCGGGTGTTGGCCGAAAATCAGCTCTGGGATCCCGAAAGCGTGAAGCCCGACCCCCAGGCGGAAGCAAGTGGAACCACGGATGAGCGGCGCCGTGCCGCGGCCATGTTCTCGGGTCCGACCCAGTACGGTTACGCCGTTTCAGAGGGACGGATTCTGATTCGGACCGGGGATACGCTGTACTGCGTGGGCCAATAGCCCAGCACGCCGAGATTACGGATCTGAGATTACCGTGCCTGAGATTACCGATCTGAGATTGCCGGGCCTGAGATTGCCAGGCCTGAGGGACTGTGGGAGTTTGCCGGAGAGTGGGGGCGGTCGCGACTCGAGTGAGCCCATCTGGTATCATGTGGGGAGAGTGACCCGAATTCCTGGAGGTCCCCACGAAGATGAGTTTTCTCGCTCGACAACGCCCCCCCGCCGCTTCACCTCGCTCCCTGGCTCGATCTTTGTTCCAACTTCCGCGAAGAGTCCCGGGTGGGGCCGCGGTTGGTGGAACATGGCGTCGCGCCGGAAGCCGTCCGCCGTTCCCCCTCCCCCGCTCCCTTTACCAGTTGCTGTTTGCTGCCGTGGCCATCGGGATGCTGGGGACCTCGCCGAATTTGCCAGCGACGCGTGCCGACGAGCTTGCGGAGGTTACATTCAACCGAGATATCCGGCCGATTCTTTCGGATCATTGTTTCCAGTGTCACGGCCCGGATGCTGGGCAGCGAGTCAGCTCTTTGCGGTTGGATACCGAGGAGGGACTTCACGGGCTGCCGGGCGAGGCGTCCGTGCTGGTACCGGGTGATTGGGAGTCCAGCGAACTTTGGCAACGAATCACGAGTGAGGACCCCGACTATCGGATGCCTCCGGAAGAAGGAGGCCGCCCCCTCACGGCGGCTCAGCAAGAAACAATCCGGCGCTGGATGGAAGAGGGAGCGGCCTGGCAGCCGCATTGGGCCTTTCTGGCTCCGGAGAAAGCCCCGATCCCGGAAGTTCCCGCCGACCCCGCGTTTTCGTCGCTCTCGGCCGAACAGCCTCTGGACCGGTTTGTATTCCAAGAGCTTTCCCGTCGAAAACTCACTCCCTCCCGGCAAGCCGATCGGGCCACGCTATTGCGCCGAGTCTCCTTGGACCTGACCGGACTCCCCCCCTCCCCTGCCGAGCTGGCTGAGTTCTTGGAGGATGAGTCTCCGGACGCCTACGATCGCGTGGTGGATCGACTGCTGGCATCGCCTGCCTACGGCGAGCGAATGGCCATTCCCTGGCTCGACGCCGCTCGCTATTCCGACACCAGCGGCTATCAGACGGATGGCCCGCGCGAAATGTGGCGGTGGCGAGATTGGGTCATCCAGTCCCTGAATGCGAACATGCCGTTTGATCAGTTTACGATCGAGCAGTTGGCCGGAGACTTGCTGCCCCAACCAACGCTGGCACAGCGAATCGCCACGGGTTTTCACCGAAATCACCGCGGCAATTCGGAAGGGGGAATCATTCCGGAAGAGTATCAGGTGGAGTATGTCGTGGATCGCGTGGCGACCACCGGCGCGGTCTGGCTCGGGTTGACGTTGGAATGTGCTCGCTGCCATGACCACAAGTACGACCCGATTTCGCAGCGTGAGTTTTATCAGCTCTATGCTTTTTTCAACAATATTCCCGAACATGGCCGGGCGATTAAGGAAGGGAATTCACCTCCTTACATTTTGGCTCCCACGGACGAACAGCAGGATGAATGGGCCAAGTGGGACAAGCGACTGGAGGATTTGACGGCGGAATTGCCAGCGCGAGAGCGACAGCTTGCTAAGGAATTAAGCGACTGGAAGTTACCCTCCGGCGACTCGTCGGATTCAGATTGGCATTATTCCGATGGCCTGTTGGCCCGCTTGCCACCGCCGGCACGGGAGGAGGATCGCGAGACGGTATCGGTCGCGGTGGAAGAGGTGACGGAAGAGGAGTCGAAAGAGGAGTCGAAAGAGGAGTCGAAAGAGGAGTCGCCCGGCCCGGATTCGCTCGAATTAAATTCTCCCCAGGACGATTCCTCAAAGGGAAATTCCCCCGTGGACCAGGAACCTCGCTTGGTGACGGAGCGTGGAGTTGGAACGATTCGTCTGGATGGTGGTGAGGCCTGGGAGGGGGGGGATATCGGAAAATTCGGTTACCTGGATGCGTTCAGCGCGGGAGCCTGGATAAGACCGACGGAGGTGACGGGGACGATTCTGTCTCGCATGGTGCCGGAGCCGGAGGGAGAGGGTTACTACCTACATTTGGAAGAGGGCCGGATTCAAGTCAATCTGGTCAAGCGGTGGCTGGATGATTCGATTCGCATCGAGACTCGAGAGGCTTGGGAGCCGGGAGAATGGATGCATCTCCTGTTCACGTACGATGGGTCCCGACAGGCCTCCGGCGTGCGGGTCTACGTCAATGGTCGCGAAGTTCCGGTGGATGTGAAGTTGGACGCGCTCAATCAGTCCTTCGAGCTGGATCAGCCGCTTCGCATCGGTGGCGGCCAAACAGGTTTTCATGGCGGCATTCAAGATGTCCGCATCTATGACCGATCGCTTCACCCCGAAGAAGTCGCCGTTGTGTTTGGGGACCGGGCGATTGGGGAGTCGGGAGCGAAATCAGCTTCCGAACGATCTGAGTTGGAGGCGACCGCCGTTCGCTACTATTTTCTCGAGCGGCAGGCTTCCCCTGACCTGCGAGACTGGTTTCGTGAGTTCGTTACCGTGAATCGGCAGCGGGCGGCATTCTTGCAGAGCCTGCCGACGGTGATGGTGATGGAAGAAATGGAGACGCCTCGAGAGACCTACGTTTTGGCTCGGGGCGAATACGACAAACCGACCGACCAAGTCGGCCCGGGTGTTCCAGAGTGTCTCCCCGCATTGGAGACTTTGGAGTTTCGAGCGAACGGGCCTAGGACGGAGGAGACCCGAGCGGAACTGACACGATCAGAGCGGACTCGAGCGGACGAGATTCGATCGGACGAGACTGTCGCTCCCGAAGTGACGGAGGGGAGCAGCGAAGTTGCCCAGCCGAACCGATTGACGCTTGCCCATTGGTTGACGGACCGG
>JBJHCD010000743.1:0-3656 GCA_050485845.1 Pirellulaceae bacterium
CACGAAAGGGAACTATCCGCAGTTTCCCGGCAAGGCAAAAGAGGGACACATTATCTATCCGGTTCTGCGTGAACGGCGCGAACCGATTATCGAACGATATGGAACCGCGATCGACGAACTGACGAAGTGGTCGAATGACCAGGCCCTCGACAAGCAGCGCCTGGCTTTCGGCCCCCCGGTTGAATCGCTCATCCAGCCTCGCACGCAACACCGGCATCACGGTCAGGCACAGCACGATATACAGGGGCAGTGACAGCAGCACGATCGATGTCAGCGTCGTGCTGTACAAGAACATCACTGCAATGAACACCACCGAAAACAGCAGATCGAGCAGCAACATCAGCGCCTGTCCGGTCAGGAAGCCCCGAATATTTTCCAGTTCGCGCACGCGTGCCACCGTGTCGCCGACGCGACGTGCCTCGAAGTACGACAACGGCAACGCCACCATGTGGCGAAACAGCCGCGCCCCGAGTTCCACGTCGATGCGACTGGTGGTGTGGCTGGCAACGTAGGTGCGCAGCCCACCGAGCAGTGACTCGAAACAAACCACGACCACCAGCCCGATCACGAGCACATCGAGCGTGGTCTCGCCTCGTTGATCCAGCACCTTGTCCATGTCCTGCTGAAAGAACAAAGGCGATTCAAGCGTGTTAAGCTGCTGGAACAGCGAGTTCAGCAATCAGATTATCCGCTCGGCCTTCGATCTGGCTCGACGCTACGATGTCGATCAAGCTCACGCCCAGCATGTCGCCGACCTCAGCCAGTTGCTGTTCGACCAATTGAAGGAACAACACAAGTTGGATCCGCGGCATGAAGTCATCCTGTACGTGGCGGCGCTGCTGCATGAGGTGGGGCAATTCATCAGCATCCGCAGTCATCACAAGCATGCGATGTATGTGATTCGCAATAGTGAGCTGTTCGGCTTGAGTCGCCGGGACTTGAATCTGGTCGCCCTGACGGTCCGCTATCATCGGCGAGCGTCACCGCAGCCGACCCATGAAGGCTACACCGCCTTGGATCGCGAAGACCGAGTCGCCGTGTCCAAGATGGCGGCGCTGCTTCGGGTCGCCGTGGCGTTGGACGAATCACGAAGCCAGCGGATCAAGGAGCTGGAGTGCCGCCGGGAAGATAGCCAGCTGGTGATTTCCGTGCCAGGCGTCGATGACCTGTCATTGGAACAATTGGCCATGCGACAGAGCGGGTCGCTATTCGAGGAAATCCTGGGCATGTCCGTCCAGTTGCGAGTGAAGCGTTACGAGGTGAGAACGACATGACTGACTCGGAGATCCGTTTCTTCAACCGCGAATTAAGCTGGCTGGAATTCAATCAGCGCGTCCTCGAGGAGGCCGAGGACCCTGAGATCCCGTTGCTGGAACGTCTGAAATTCCTGGCGATTACCGCCTCGAATCTGGACGAATTCTTCATGGTCCGCGTGGGAGGACTGCAGATTTTGCGGCAGCAGGGGAATAACAAGCCGGATCCGGCCGGCCTGACGCCCGAAATGCAGTTGCAGGCCATCCGAGCCCGGACCAGCACCATGATGCGGGATCAATACCACTGTTTCCTGAACGAATTGGAGCCGGCATTGGCGGAAGCGGGAATACGCCGACTCTCCCCCAACGACCTGAATGACAAGCAATTGACCTTGGTTCGTCAGATTTTCGAGGAGGAGATCTATCCGGTCTTCACGCCGATGGCGGTGGAACCCGATCTCCCCTTTCCCCTGCTGGTCAATCAGACGCTGAATCTGTGCGTCCGACTGGCACCTCCACCCGGCGAGGAGGCCCCTCGCTTCGCCCTGATCCCTTTCGGCCGTTCGGCGCGGAGATTCCTGACCCTGCAGTCCGAAGGGGGATATGCCTACATGTTGCTCGAAGATGCCATGATTCTGCATGTCGAGCATTTTTTTTCCGGCGAACAGGTGGAGGAGTGCGTGCCGCTGCGGATCAGCCGGAATGCCGATCTGGGACTGCGGGAGGACAAGGCGGCCGACCTGATGGCGGAAATGGAAGAGGTACTCGACGCCCGTCGGCTGAGCGACTGCGTCCATCTCGACATTGCCGAAGGGGCAAGCCCGATCATGTGTGAGTTCCTTCGGAAGGGATTGGATATCGGTGATGATCAGATCTCCGTGGCCCCTGGGCCACTCGACCTCAGCGCCTTCATGCGGCTCGCCGAACTCTCGGGGTTTGAAAGTCTGAAATACGAGGCCTGGCCCCCCAAGCCCTCGGCCGATGTCGACCTACGTTCCAGCGTCTTCGACGTCGTCGGGCGACGCGATGTACTTCTTCACCACCCCTACGAAAGCTTCGAGCCGGTTCTGCGTTTGATTGAGGAGGCAGCGGATGATCCCGATGTGCTTGCCATCAAGCAGACGCTTTATCGCACCAGCCGGCATAGTCCCATCGTGGCGGCCCTCTGCCGTGCGGCCGAAAAGGGAAAGCATGTTACCGCCATCGTCGAACTGAAGGCCCGTTTCGACGAGGAGCGGAATATCGAATGGGCGAAGAGCCTGGAACAGGCGTCCGTGCAGGTCATCTACGGCGTCAAGGGACTCAAGACCCACTCGAAGATCTGCATCATCGTGCGGCGGGAACCTCATGGCATTCAACGATATGTCCATTTCGGAACCGGCAACTACAACGAGATCACCGCGAGAATCTACGGCGACATCAGCTATATGACGTGTGACGAGGAACTGGGAGCGGACGCCACCAGTTTCTTCAATGCCATCAGCGGCTATTCCCAACCCCAGCAGTTTCGCAAGATCGAAGCAGCCCCCTTGGGTCTGCGGGACAAACTGCTGGAATTGATCGAGAGCGAAACCAAACGCAAGTCAGAGGGGCAGCGGGCCCACATCGCCGCCAAGATGAACTCCCTGGTCGATCCGGAGATCATCAAAGCACTCTACAAAGCCTCGCAAGCCGGTGTCAAAATCCGGCTCAACGTTCGTGGCATCTGTTGCCTCCGGCCCGGCATCAAAGACCTCAGTGAAAACATCACGGTAGTCAGCATTGTGGATCGGTTCCTGGAACATAGCCGGATCGTCTACTTCTTCCACGGCGGGGATGAACGAGTCTACATCTCCAGCGCGGACTGGATGCCCCGCAATCTGGATCGGCGAGTGGAATTGCTCGTCCCGGTCGACGATACTTCCAGTCGCCGGCGGCTGATCAATATCCTGGACACCTATTTCCGAGACACGGAAAAGGCGCGAAAGCTGTTACCCGATGGTACCTACCAACGGCTGAAATCCAGTTCTCGGCGGAAAAGAAGGCTCCGCGCCCAGGAAGCGTTCTACGAAGAAGCTCGAGACACCTTGAAGCGGGCGGAACAATCGCGCCGAACCACGTTCGAACCGTACCGGGCTCACGGTTCTGGGGGATGACCGGCTGGTCCCCCGACCGCGACCGCGATCGGTTCGGGAGCCGAACCGTCCCCGGCCGACCCGCGGTTCCCGGCATGTGCGAACCCGAGACTTTCGGCCACAGGTCATTCATCCAAGATCAGGAGCGAAACGGAATGATTCGTCGCGTCATGTTGCTGAGGCATGGAAAATCCAGCTGGGAACACGAAGGGGTCTCGGACCACGACCGCCCGTTGCTCGAGCGAGGTGAAAAGGATGCCGTGAGGTTGGGTAGCCACCTGACCACCAC
>JBJHCD010000744.1:0-3655 GCA_050485845.1 Pirellulaceae bacterium
CACGGCACCCCCATCCCCCGACGCTCCCCCATCCATGTCTGCGTTTACACTCTCGCTTGCACTTGCGATTGCGCTTGCACTTGCACTTGCACTTGCACTTGCACTTGCCGCCGCGATTCGCGACTGCTCGGCCGCCACCACGGCCTCGAACCACGCCAATTCGGACTTGGCCACTCGGTGCTGCCACATCGCGACCTGCCGTCGCAATGACTCCGGGGTTTCCTCGCTCGCGGACAAGTCCTTGTCAGTTTGCTCTTCGCCAGACGTATCTCCGCCCGCTTGTTCTTCCTCAGCTTGTTCTCCGCCAGACGGCTTGCCAAGAACGTCCGACTCGGCCAGCTCGCTAGATTCCAGCCGTGACTTGGGCTGCGATTCAGGCTCCTCCCCGAGGCTGGCCGTCGCGGCCACGGCGGCCTTCAGTTCGGCGCGGTGAGCGGCCACGAATTCGTCGCGCAGCATGGGGGAGTGGCCGGCAATCGGAAGGGGAACGGGGGTGATGGGAGGGAGGGTTCCGCCGAGTGCCTCCGGAATGTCCGGCGAAAGCGGGTTGGACTCATCCGGATAACGGCTGTCACCACGTTGGAACAAGTAAGTGGGAACATCCAGTTCCTTGTCATAGACCAGCGCGACTCCCTCGGCCAGCACTGTCTCGCCGGTATCGGTCTCGGTCGGAGGGTGAATTCCGAGCGGATCGGTCCGGACGTCATGGGGTTCAAAGAAGGCTCGGAAACGGAAGTACTCCTCCTGACTGATCGGATCGAATTTGTGGTCGTGGCAGCGGCAGCAGCGGAGCGTGAGGCCGAGGAACGCTTGGGCGGTGTGTTCGACGGTATCGAACATCCAGACGTCTCGATCGAACTTGTACCAGTTCCGCCCCAAAAAACCGGTGGCTCGGACCACGTCGGCGTTACCTGGCTGCAGTTCATCGCCGGCCAGCATCTCGCGGACCATCTGGTCATAACCTTTGTCTTCGTTCAGCGAATCGACGATCCAATCTCGCCACCGCCAGGCATGGCGCTGACCGTAGCGAATCTGATTGATTCCACGCGATCCGTACCAATCGCTATACCGCCAGACATCCATCCAGTGCCGTCCCCAGCGCTGGCCATAAAGGGGACTGTTGAGTAGATGGTCCACGACTCGCTCGTAGGCGTGGGGCTGAGTGTCCGCCAAGAAGTTGTCCAGTTGCTCGGGCGTGGGGGGAATTCCGATCAGATCGAGATAGAGGCGACGCAGCAGGACGGCCCGATCCGCCTCGGGGCTGGGAACGAGATTTCGCTGTTCGTGTTCGGCAGCCAGGAACGAATCGATGGGGTTTCGAACCCAATCCGTTTGGGCCACGAGGGGAACGGAGGGCCTTTCCAAGTCACGGTAGGACCAATACGCTTGGGGGTCCTCTTGAGGAGTTTCGTCCTCGGGACCTTCCGCCCCCTCGGCGATCCACTTTCTGAGCAGGTGGATTTGCGTTTCCGTCAGTTCCGCTCCTTCGCCTTCCGGCGGCATGCGGTAACCTGCTTCCCCCGTGACGACATCCAGCAGCAGACTATGTTCCGGCTGGCCGGGCAGGATGGCTTCGCCCGAGTCACCTCCTTGGCGGGCCAAGGGGGCGGTATCGAGTCGCAGGCCGCCACTTTGCTTCAGAACGCCATGGCACGGGTAACAGCGTTCGGCCAGCAGCGGTTTCACGTCACGAAGGTAATCGACTGCTTCCTCCGCCTTGACCATGGGCGGTGCCGATGCCGCCAGCAGGAGGCAGAACATCAGGGGGACCGCCGGCAGGTGTCGCTCAACTGTCAGGCAGTTCTTCTTCGACGAATACGACCGGCAATCGGACGAAGAGATCGACGCGGCGCGACGTTCCATGGGCGAGCGAACTCCAAAGACCTGTGGGGGAAACCGTTGCGAAAACCGGGGGCGAAACCGTGTTGGATGGGGAGTTTCCGATAAACCTGTTCGACTTCGACCTGAAAGACCTGAAAGCTCCGAAATAACCAGTGGGATCCGGAACAACGGGAGTATCGGAATTAGGAAAGGAAACGAGTTCGGTATGTAGGTGGCGGCAAGGGGTGGGAACCGTTATCAGCTCGGTTTGCCTGGGCGGGCAGGTCGTGGAGGAGGTGGGGGTTGGAGAGCCGTCGTCGAAGGGGACGAAGCTGCGCCTGGGGGGCGGGAGGCCTACGTCGTTTTATTGCCGATGAACCCTGTCAACCACAAGGTCCAGATTACAACTTTCCGACGCTCGGTGCAAATCGCCGGACGAAACGCCTTACGAAACAGCGGAAGGGTGGGAAGCTCTGGGTGGGGCGGCCGTCCTTTACTGGGGCTTTTCCTAGACCTTTTCCCGCACTTCTTCCTGAGTCTTGTCCTGTTCTTCCTCCAGTTCACGGGATTTTGAGAGGGCCGAGGCGACCAGGCCGGCCGGGACGGCGACGATGCCGAGCCCGATGACCAGGACGATGGCAGTGAAAAACTTGCCACCGGGCGTAATGGGGAAGACATCGCCGTAGCCGACCGTGGTCAGTGTGCAGACGGACCACCACAGGGCATGAAACACCGAGGCGAACGCTTCCGGCTGGGCCTCGTGTTCGAAATGGTGGATGCCGACGGCGGAGAGGTAGAGTAGCAGAATGGCGACCATGCCGAACAGGATAATTTCCTCGCGAGCGATCAGCAGCGCGCGATGGAACCGCTGGATGGCTCGGTTGTACCGGACGATCTTCAGAGTCCGAAAGAGCCGCAGCAGTCGGAAGGCTCGGATGGTTCGCAGGTCGAGTGTGGTGGCCAGGTAAAAGGGGAGGATTGCCAGAAGGTCGACTAATCCGAAGAAGCTGAAGATGAAGGCCAGTTTTCGAGGTGCCGTGTAGATGCGAAGTCCGTATTCCAGGGTAAAGAGCAAGACAATTCCGACTTCGGCCCAGTTGAGCAATTGGAGTATTGAGGGACTGAGTCCTGGAAGGGTTTCGAGCGAGTAAGTAATCAGGGAGACGGCAATCAGCGCTTGCACGGCGAGATCAAATATTTGGCCGGAGCGCGTGTCGCGTTCTTCCACGATCTCCCGGAGTGGTGGGAATCTCCTTTCTCGTGGCGGGTTGAAGTTGGGCGAGGAACCCGCCGGCGGATCGATGGAAGAGGGGGGAGGAGTGGGAGTCGCGGAGGGTCGCGGCAACTGGGGATCAGGCGAATCAGGCATCGGGCAGTTGATCGGGGAGTTGAAGTTCTTCGTCTAGCGTCTAGTGGTCTGGGACAGCTTATTTTTTGGGTACGACGGACTTCCAGTCCGTCGAAATAGGTTGGCACCGACGGACTGGAAGTCCATCGTACGAGTCCAGCTCAACCCTCATTCTTGACTGTCCCAGACCACTAGCGTGCAGTTTTCAGTTTCCAGTTCCAATGTCCAGTTCCAGTGAGGAGTAGACCATTACGCCAGGAGTGGAGCAATCCCTGGGCGGTCCACTGCTGTAAAGCAAAACAAACCCGCTCAAGTCCTTGGCCGCCGCTGCCGATGAGCTACGGAGCGAGGTCGTATGGCATGCCCCCTTTGCGCCACGGGGCGACCGATTAGAATTGGGATCTTGGGTGGTCCCACGGCCCCTATGGGGTCGCGGGCGTCACCGGCTTTTTGCCGTGCTGTGGACATTTTCGACCTCTTTCGGAC
>JBJHCD010000745.1:0-3651 GCA_050485845.1 Pirellulaceae bacterium
AGATGACTCGGGCTACGGCTTCGACAACATCGCCGACGTGCTGACCGTTTCGCCTCTGCACGTCGAAAAGTATCTCGCGGCCGCCAGCGACATCTCCGCCGAACTGACGAGTCTGGAAAACCCTCCTCGAGTTGGAATCGAACTGACGGGCAATCGGCTAACGACCTTTGCCGGGGAGTCCGAACTACACGACCAGCAGATCGCCCTACCGAATCCTTCCGTCGAGGTCGGAACGGTTGTTGACGTTCCGGTCACCAGTCTCTACCGGGTTCTGACTCGCGCCGCCGTCTCCCGCCGGTCGGACGAACGGCTAGCGACGCTGGAGGTGCTGTCCAACGGCCAAGTAATTGCCGAACTCCGGCCGACGTCGGAGTGGCAAGGACGACCTGGTGGAACGTCCACCGTGTTCACTCTGGTCGAACTAACCGCCGGCGAACATCAGCTTGCACTTCGAGTAAAACGCGAGCCGAAAGATGAAACATCTGACAGTTCCAAGACATCTGACGGTTCCGACGCATCTGATTCGTCGGACTCGTCTGATTTATCGGATGAGTCCAGGGCGTCTGAAGCGGCCGAGGAACTGGGGGCCTCCATCGCCTTCCTGGGGATCAGCGGTCCTTTTACACCCACACCCCCTCCAGCCTCGAACTTCCTGGAATCCGTGGCGAAAAACCGGCCGCTCGGCCTCCCCATCCTCCGATTAAGCGGCGAAGATCTGGATGGAGGATCGGGAAGGACCAGCTTGGATACTGGACGTGCCTGGTTCGCCTCCAACGGATACCGACATGCTCCTGTCTTTGTGTCGGAACCGGGCGAGTATCGATTGCGATTCAAAGTCGGAGCGCAGCAAGTGGGAGACGAACCCGTGCGGTTTGAGGTCCGCCTGGATGACCGGACCTTGGGACCATTTTCGGTGACCGCCGAGGCCCAGGCGGAACAATGGGTCGAAGCGATCTGTGAACTTCCCGCTGGACAACTGGACTGGCAAGTCTGGTTTGTCAATGAGTACCAGGATCCTCAAACCGGCGCCGAACGCTGGTTCTGGCTGCATGAATTCACCATCGAAGGGCCCATCGACACGCATCATGGTTTGTCTCGAAACGAAGTCCTGGCGGCGCTCCATCAAGCCGGAAGGAAACTCTTTCGCCGACCTCTGACCGACCTTGAGAAAGAGAAACTCCAGGCACTTGTCGACTCGAGGCTGGAAGCGGACGAGTCGCCTCGGGCCGCATTGCAGGTGGCCATCGAAGCTTTGCTCGCTTCTCCCCGATTCCTCTACCATCCTCTACCCACGCCGAGTGGCGAACCGGTGAACGACGCGGTTCCGATTGACGAGTGGACCTTGGCCGCGCGGCTTTCGTACTTTCTCTGGTCGAGCGCTCCGGATGACGAACTGTTGGACCTGGCCCAGCAAGGCAGGCTTCGCAAGGAGATTCGATCCCAGGTCAAACGGATGCTGCGTGATCCCCGCAGCCGGGCGCTCACGGAGAATTTCGCCGGACAATGGCTGCAACTGCGGAATCTCGAGCACGTGACGCTCGACACGCGGCTTTATCCCGAATTCGATGCCGAACTGGCCGCGGACATGCGAATCGAGTCGGAGCGGTTATTCGAATACATTCTGCGCGAGAACCGCTCCGTGCTCGAGTTTCTCACGGCCGATTATACATTCGTCAATTCCCGCCTCGCGCGGCTCTATGGTCTGCCCGAACCAGAGGACGGAGAGGGCGAGGATTTCCATCGCGTCTCCTTGCAGGGGACTCCTCGGCGGGGAGTCGTCAATCATGCCAGTGTCTTGGCATTAACATCCCATCCAACTCGTACCTCCCCCGTCAATCGTGGTCAATGGCTGCTGGAGCAAATGTTGGGCGTCGAACCTCCTCCCGCCCCGCCCGACGTACCACCACTTGATGAAACCGAAGAAGACGAGTCGCTCCCGCTCCGTATTCGCTTGGAAGCTCATCAGTCGCGTCCCTCCTGCGCGTCCTGCCATGCTTTGCTGGACCCGATGGGATTCGCTCTGGAACATTATGATCCGCTGGGGCGATGGCGAGACCGAGATGGAGACCATCCGGTGGACGCGTCGGGAGAACTGCTTTCGGGGGAGGCGTTTCGGGACTGGTCCGAGTTGCGGACGATTTTGGTTCGCGATCAGTCCGAGGATTTGGTACGCTGCTTGGTGGAGCATTTGCTGACTTTCGCTTTGGGGCGGGGTGTCTCCTGGCGAGACAAACCGGCGGTTGCCGAGATCATGCGTCGCGGCGAACCGTCGCGGTACGGTCTGGAGGAGCTCGTTGTGGCCGTGGTCGAAAGCGTCCCATTTCAGTGGATGCGTTCTGGGGCCGAGGAACCTTGAGAAGTGGAGTGACCCGATGATGACTCAGTTCGCTCGAATCAATCGCCGGGGCCTATTGCAAGCCGCTGGTGTTTGTGTCGGACTCCCTTGGCTGGAGTCTCTGGCCGGGCCTGTTCGCGCGGCCGGGCCTGTTCGCGCGGCTGGGGCTGTTCGCGCGGAGGGGGATACGCCGGTCGCTCCACGCCGACTGGCCTATCTTTACGTTCCCAACGGCGTGAATGTCGCTCAGTGGCAGACGTCTGAAAGCGGGGACGACTACGAACTCTCTCCCACGCTGGCGCCGCTGGCTCCTCATCGTCGCCACGTGACGGTGATTCATGGGCTGAATCACGAGAATGCCACTCCGGGGCCGGATGGCGGAGGAGACCATTCGCGGGCCACGGCTGTTTATTTGACGGGCGTGCGACCGAAAAAGACAGGGGGATCGGATATCCGCAATGGCATCTCCATCGATCAGATCATTGGCCGGCGCGTCGGCCGCCAGACGCGACTTCCCTCCCTGGAACTCAGCACCGATGGTGCTCGACTGACAGGACGCTGTGACTCGGGGTACAGTTGTGCCTACCAGTTCAATCTCTCCTGGGCCAGTCCTACTCGGCCCGTTCCAGCCGAGCAGAATCCGCGGGCGGCGTTCGAGCGTCTGTTCGGCGGGTCGGGGAGAGGCGAGGGGAGCAGTGAGGCTCGGCAGCAGCGGCAGCAGAGCGTGCTCGATTTCGTTCTGGACGACGTGCACTCGTTGTCACGTGAAATCCATTCGGCCGATCGGCAGCGGTTGGACGAGTATCTGTCTGCGGTGCGGGATGTCGAGCGGCGAATTGAGTTGGCGGAGCAACTGCCGGTCAGCTTGCCCGACTACGAGGCGCCGTTGGGAATTCCGGATTCGTATCAGGAACATATTCGCGCGATGTTCGACTTGATGCTGCTGGCTTTCCAGAGAGATGCCACTCGGATGATCACCTTCACGCTGGCCAACGACGGCAGCAATCGGGCCTTTCCGGAAATTGGGATTCCGGAAGCCCATCATCAACTGTCGCATCACCGGGGGAATCCCGACAACCTCTCGAAAATCGCGCGAATCGACCGCTACTATGTGGAGCAGTTTGCTTGGTTCCTGGAGCGTCTGCGGTCGGTTCCCGAAGGCGATGGAACGTTGCTCGACTCGTCCATGATCCTCTACGGTGGCTGCATCAGCGAAGGGAACCAGCACCTGCACAGCAATTTGCCGCTGGTGTTGGCGGGAGGGGGTGGAGGTACGTTGCGTCCCGGACGGCGGTTGCAGATTCCCGATCCCACGC
>JBJHCD010000746.1:0-3647 GCA_050485845.1 Pirellulaceae bacterium
AGGCTGCATTGCGAAGGATTCCCCGGCGTCGAGAACGCCACAGCGGTGTCCAGCGGAATCGTCCCCGGAATTCATCGTCCGTCAGCGAAAACAACTGGATCAAGTTCAAGGGATTGTTCTCCGGTGGCGGGACAAACGCCGTCTCCTCCGACTCGGGGCTCTTCCGATTCCAAGGACAGACCTCTTGGCATACGTCGCAACCGAAGACCCAATTCTCCATTCCCGTCCGCAGTTCGCCGGGAACCGCGTCGCGCAGCTCGATGGTCAAGTAGCTGATGCAGCGGGTGGCATCCAGCACGTAGGGACGAGGAAACGCCTCGGTCGGACAGGCGTCGAGGCAGGCTCGGCACGTACCACAATGATCCGACGCGAAGGGCGTGTCATAGTCCAGCACTTGATCGGTCAGCAGGGCGGCCAGAAAGAACCAACTTCCCCACCGCCGGTTGAGCAGCAGAGTATTCTTTCCGATCCAACCCAACCCGGCCAGCCGCGCGAACTCGCGCTCCAGCAGGGGCGCCGTATCCACGACGCCTCGAACGCCGGCCTCGGGAACCTGCTCCCGAAGCCAGCCGGCCAGCCGTTTCAGACGCTGGTGAATCAAGTCATGGTAGTCGCAAGTTCCCCACGCATAGCGAGAGACGAGACCCTCGCCTCCCCTCGGCTCGTTCGGCTCCGTGTCGGTCCGATAGGGGAATGCCAGCATCATGACACTTCGAGCCCCCTCCAAGACCGACTGCGGAACTCGATACAAGTCGGCTCGATCCTCCAGGTAACGCATCTGGCCCGCGTAACCTTGCTCGAGCCACTCGCGAAACCGGTCATAGCCGGGAGCCTCCACGGCGGGACAGCAGCCGACCTCGACAAATCCCAATCGCCGGGCCTCGTCTTTCCAATCGGCGGTCAGATCCCGGCAGTCCATGGCCCCCACTCACTCTCCCACTTCGTCCTGGACCTGGGGCGCGTCCGAGTTGCCGTGCGGATGGGGACGCTCACCCTGTACCTGGTGAATGGAGGGGTCGGGAAAACAGCCGGGCAAGTCCTGGGCATACCAATTTCCCAGCACACGCTCCCACTCCGCTCGACATCGGATCCGCACCAATTCGGCCCGCACCTCCGCGTGCCGAGGATGAAGGGCCGCGTACTTGGCCAGGAACTTGCGCATCACGGCGGGCGTGCGGTCCGGGCCGTAAAGCGACTCGGCTCGAGCGTAATGTTCCCGCAGGACTTCACGCTGTTCGAACAGCGAAGGAGGGGAGGGGAGAGGGTTCCCAGCGGCCAAGGCCCGGGCCTGGGAGAAAATCCAGGGATTCCCGATTGCTCCCCGGGCGATCGTCACGCCATCCACGCCGGTTTGAGCGATCATGTCGAGGCAGGCTTGCGGCGTGAAGAGGTCGCCGCTCCCCAAGATCGTTCTCGGCCCGGCAAACCGCTTCACCTCGCGCAGGAACGACCAGCGGCTGGGACCGATGTACCGCTGCTGCACGGTCCGAGCGTGGACGGTGACGGCGGAGACCCCTCGAGCGAACGCCCCTTCCAGGATGGTAAAGAAATGCTCCCGACTCGCCTCGGTGTCGTCCACGCCCCGTCGCATTTTCAGCGTCAGTGGAATCGAGTCGGGAACAGCCTCGCGCGTCCGCTGCACGATTTCCAGGGCCTGAACCGGCTGGCCCAAATGAAAACCGCCTCGGCAACGTCCCAGCACCTTTTTCACGGGACAGCCGAAGTTAATGTCAATCACGTCAAACCCAGCCTCGACCAGCACGCGAGCCCCCGCCGCGAACTGCTCGGGCTCGGCCCCCATCAACTGCCCCCCGACCGGATGCTCGGTCTGGCCGATATGCAGAAAGTGCCGTGTCTTCCGGCGGGGTTTGAGGTCAACCAGAAACTGGTCGAGCATCACTTCGCACAGTGTGTAGGGGGCCCCGTTTTCCCGAGCCAAGGAGCGCATGGCCCAATCGCTATAACCGGAAAGGGCGGCCTGCACGAAGGGGGAATCCAGTTCAATCGGGCCAATCCGCAAACGTCGAGCTGCCGGAACAATCATGATCGGGGCGAAGCCATTGGCAAAGTGGGGGGACAGGGGCCGAAGATCTATCATGTCCGATCCGCCCGTTGAGGACAACGGGCGAGGGTGGTGGCCACGCCTCGGTTGCAAATTGACTGCGAATCGAGTTGACTGGGAGTCAAGTTCGCTCGAGTGTGGGACGACATGTGGAATCTACTGGTTCAGTTCTGGCCGTTCGCCGTTCTTGCCGCAGTCCTTTATCTGCTGCTGAACCTGGGCCGAGTCCTACTGCCCGAGGAGCAGTTGCCTTACGAGAAGCGGCGAGCGCTGTTCACGCAATCCGAGCGGAAGTTCTTCATGGCCTTACAGCAGGCGACCGGGACGCAGTGGGAAATCTTCGGCATGGTTCGTCTGGCCGACTTGATCCGCGTCCGCTCCAAGACGCCGAAGTTCCAAGGATGGCAGAACCGAATTCATGCCAAGCATATCGACTTTGTCCTCTGCGACCCTCAGAGTCTCGAGGTGAAGCTGGCCGTGGAACTGGACGATGCCACTCACCAGCGGGCCGAGCGGCAGGCGCGGGATGCGTTTGTCGAAGCCGCCTTGGAGGCGAGCGAACTTCCACTGCTTCGAGTCCCCGTGGCACCCGATTACGACATCCAGCAACTTCGAAAAGCCCTGCACGACGCCATGAACTCGACTCGTACCAAACGAATCCCGAGTTAGCCGAGCACGGGACAGACGTCGAACCACTGCCGGCCCTGTTCCTCCATCCAATGACGGGCATAGTCCGGTCCCCATCCCCCTGGTTCATAAACCTCCAGCGAAGGCGCGGCGGGGCTTTGCCAAGCGGCCAAAATCGGGTCCATCACGCTCCAGGCATATTCCACTTCGTCACTGCGTGCAAACAGACTGGCATCCCCGGCCAGGGCATCCATCAGGAGTCGCTGGTAGGCATCCGGCATCTTCTTCGGATCGCCATGATAGAAGCGGAAGTCCAGCGTCGAATTGCGAAGCCGCATGCCGGCGTCCGGCGTCTTGGACTGAAAGTACATCTGAATCCCCTCGGCCGGCTGAACCTGAATCAACAGGCGATTCGCCTCCAACGTTCCCGCTGATTTTCCGAAGAGAAGGTGCGGGGGATCGCGAAACTGAATCACAATCTGCGTCGTACGGCAGGACATCGCCTTTCCGGATCGGAGATAGAAGGGGACGCCGTTCCATCGCCAGTTGTCGATGTGCAGTTTCAGCGCCGCGAAAGTGGCGGTCTCGCTGTGCGAATCGACTCCCTTGGATTTCAAGTAGCCGTCGTATTGACCTCGGACGGTCTCCTTGGCGAAATCGGCTCCGGACATCTTTCGCAGAGCCCGCAAGACTTTGACTTTCTCGTCCCGAACCATCTCGGCATCGAAGCGGACCGGAGCCTCCATGGCGGTGATCATCAACAACTGCAGGAGATGATTCTGGAACATGTCCCGAATGACTCCCGAGCTATCATAGAACGCCCCCCGGCTTCCCACCTGCACTTCCTCGGCCACCGTAATCTGTACATGGTCGATGTAATTTCGGTTCCAAATCGGCTCGAAAATACTATTGGCGAACCGCAACACCAGCAGGTTTTGAACCGTCTCCTTCCCCAGGT
>JBJHCD010000747.1:0-3647 GCA_050485845.1 Pirellulaceae bacterium
GGGAGTCCTCCCATGGCATCAGGCCTCGCTCCAACAGGCGCTGATCGAATCGACCGTGCTCCAGAACTCCGAACGTTATATGGAAGCGCTCACGGAACTCCGGACACTCTATACGGCCGATGTGGTGGAGACCGTGAGAGCCCAGGGAATCGAAATCACCCACGACTACGAGGGGAAAGCTGGGGCCATTCCCTTGCCCGCCACGCTGAGCATGGAGTTGGGTGAGCCGATTGCCGCTCGTGGAGGGGGGGCCGGAACCGGCATCGGGCTGGCGATCTGCCAGAAAATCATCGAGCGGCACGGTGGTCGGATCTGGGTCGAATCCCAGCCGGGTGCGGGGAGCACATTCTTCTTTACCCTCCCCGGCACGGAAAGGGTTTTCCGATGAATACCGCCCCTGGCCGCCCGATCGAGATCTTCGCTCCCCACAGGTTCTCTCTCGATTCTATGGCCCACGGAGGCGGAACGCGTTGATTCGCCCGGCTGTTCGACCAATTCGCCTTTCAGAAGCACTTCTTCTCCAGCTCCTGCTTCACAATTTCCTTGAGCTGCCGGATGTTCGCCGACTCCCCGCTTCCATGGCCAAGACCCGGACGAATCCGCTAGCCCTTGTTCAATGAACTGGACACCCCGATAATATCCGGTGTACGAGTGCAGATCGGTAATCGAGACCGCCGTTCGGCGGTAAGCGGGGCCGCTTTTCAACCTCCCGCCGAACTCGTACACGCTCGCCACTTCCACCAACAGACGCTCGCGTTCCCGGTGCGCGGGGAGATCCTGCGATCCTGTCTGGAGATTGTCGAGAAACCCGTAAGGCACTTGCTTGTCGTTTGTCCTGTTTGTCTTCTCCGATTACTCTTCTCTCTTCTCCTCCCTTGCCACCCTTGCTCGAGGGGCGCCAGATTGATGATGCACAATCCTTTTCAGATTTCGCTCGAGACCCTTATCGGCAGCTCACCGCTGCTCGGTCACCCCCTGGAGGATCGCGCCGAGGTGCGGCGGAACCAGAACGAGGAACTGGTGGCGGCGTGGCAGGCGGACAGCACGACGCCCCTCTCCGATCCCAGGCAGCAGGACCTGTTCTGCGTTGCACCTCTGGATGTTCTCGTTTCGCAAGTCCAAGGACAGAAGCACTTTCATATCATCGAACTCAATGGCACCGGCATCGGAGGCCTGACCAACATGTCCGCTCCGGCCGTGGCGTCGGTGCTCTCCAGCCTGTCCCAGATGGGGCGGCAGCATGCGGGTGAAGAGGCCCTGATTCTCGTGGCCAGTTCCGGCAAGGAATCCGAAAGTACACCTCGCCTGAACCGACTGATCTACGAAAAACTCCTCTATGCGGAAGCCTTGAAGCAGGGATGGGAACAAGCCGGCCAGCAGCCGGTGGTCGCGTCCATGCCACAGCTCATCGCCGATCCGAAAACCCTGCACACGCACCGGCCCACCGTGGTCGTGGGATACATCAAGGATTTCCTGGCGAACCTAACCCTGACCGCCGACGGCGACATTGCCCTGCTCGGGCGGCGGGTAACCGGCGCAGTGAACGACCGCTTCTGCCTGAACGTCGTGAGTCACTTCGCGAGGCAGGTGAACTTAAGCCGTCTGGCAACCATGAATCGATGCTTTCTGGCCGGGGGTGACAAGGGAGTTGCTTACGGCTTGCTGAATGAGTATCTCGCGGCCCACGCCACAGGGCACGTTCCGCGACAGGTGTATTTTCGCCACGCGGAGAATCGCGAACGGCTGATCACCACGGTGCTCGAGTGGCTTCGGGAAGGTCGCCGGCCCGTGATCAAGCCTCACGGGACCGGGTTGGGGCACGGCATCGAGTTCTTCCTGGCCGACGAGAGCGAAGAGGAAGTCATCCAACGGGTGGATCGGTCTATCCGAGGAACTGAGGAGTTCTACGCGGCTCCCGGCGGCGCGTTCCCCTACACGGTCGGCGAATTCATCGACACTTCCACCATTTCCTGCCAAGCTCACCCGCTGTTCGGTCACAAGTACAAGTTGCGGGTGGTGGTCTATCGTGAAGGTACGGCATTGAAAGCCTTTCCGTCCATCGTGAAGATCTCCAGCGAGGCATTCGATCCGGAAAATCCAAGCCGCGACAGCCTGATCAACAACGTTACCTCTTCGGCCGAAAGAACGCGGTCCGCCGGCATCCACTACTTGCTCCCTCTGGCAAACCAACAGACACTGGACTTGCTCGGATTGTCCCGTGAGGACATGGCCGAGCTGTGCAGTTTGTGCACCGGCTACGTGGGGCATGTGTTGGATCAACTGCAAGCGCAGCCCGAGCGGTTCTGGCTGTCGGCCAGTCCAGGAGAGGACCCCTCGCTCGCCCTCCGGGTCGCGGCGTAGCCAGGCCGAGTCGGTTATGGCCTGCGCCTGGTGCGCTAGCCGTCGATCCTTCCCCCCGGGAAAGCATCCGCACGGTTCAACACGGAACTGCATCGCGCCCGGAGCTACGGTCGCCGACGGCATTGCGAGTCGGGGGCGCCCGTCACGGCGTGGCGTTGTCGCAGCTGATGGACGATCGACATGGGGCGTGGCGACGAGTACTCGCATCAGGCTTGTCGAATGGGTCCGATCGATTATCTGTCGGAGCTGCAAAGCAACGCGTCACGGGTCCAGGAGGATCTAAGCCAGTGGTTGCCCTGGAACGAACGTGAGCAACCAGCCGGCCAGTAGCCGCTGACGGTCTCCTGTCTGCAACGCCAGGTCTCTGTCAGCCACCCGTCGTGCCGATGAATACCCGCAGCGTTCCCGCGCGGGCTGCAGGTCGCGGGATCGGGCGTATCGACCAGCATCAGGACCGTCGAGTGCCCCAAGTCGTGGAAGTTGTAGCGGCCGGTGATGAGGCCCACCGAGTTGCCGTCGTTGCTCAGGATCACGGTCCGCCCGTTGGGCGAGAGGGCAAACTCGACGACCCCGGTCCGGCCGTCGTCCTTCGATACCGCAGGCCCATACCGCAGCGAAGCCGAGGCGACCACCTTCCCATCGGGGGAAAAGACCGCTTGGCCGCTATCGTGTCGGTGGCGGAACCGCTCCGTGCCGACACGGAGGATCGCCCCCGGAGGCAGGTCAGGCTCACACCGCACGATTTGAAAACGGAGTTAAATCCGCAACTCTTGTCCCCACAATGAGAAAGTCCTTAGACGTTCTCGCCGAAGGGCTCGTTTCTAAAAATAGTCGGGGTGACAGGACGTCTATTGAACTTTTTCAGGTCAGCCTCCGCGACTGGCCTACGTCATTACTTCAGTTTGTCAAAGGACTTGAGGAGCAGTAGCCATGCGGCGTCCAGATCCTGCCGGGCTCCCTCTGTCGTGACTTCCGCGTCGCCGTCTGGCATATCTGGATTCATGGTAGTCGCCCCGATTCCGCGTGGCCCACTCATCGAAGCTTCGAACGCGAGATCGGCTGGCCGATCACCCACGGCTATCGACACTACGACCGGCCAGCCGGTCCACCGCGGCGAGATGCTGGAGCTTCACCGGGAAGGAGGGTGGCTCCGAGGGCGGTACGAATGGCCGCGAAGGCCGGACGAGCCCCCCACGCTCGACTTCGGCGATGAGTTTCTCCGGCTCGACGAAAGCTCCCTGCTTCGCTGGTCTGCAATTGGTCCGATCAATATCCAAGCCCTAACC
>JBJHCD010000748.1:0-3646 GCA_050485845.1 Pirellulaceae bacterium
CTACAGCGGGAGATGCCCGCATTCCCCGGCCGCTACCCGCCGCTATTGGGTATGCTGCTCGATTCGGCCACGGGTACGCCACACACCATCGATTTTCTGCATCCAAGGCGACGACCGGAACCGACCAACCATCGGCAGCGAATTCTGATCTGGTCAGCGGTCGCCATCGCCGCCTGCTGCCTTCTGGCAGCGGGAGTGAAGTTCCAGTTCGATCGGATGGACCAGGAAAACGCCAATCTTCGAGCCACGTTGGCCGGTCTTGAACCGGCCGTCGAGGCAGCAAAACGAAAACAAGCTGAATTGGACCGCGTCGAGGAATTCCAGATGGGACAGATCCCCTGGCTTGTCGATCTCCAGCGGATCTCTGATCGGCTTCCTCGGGCTCGAGACGCGATCGTCACCGACTTCAGCGCCTCCTGGTTTGCGGCCCGCGGTCCGAGCGAGCAGGGTGAAGGTCAGATTGTCCTGAAAGGGATGGTTCGGAATTCCGATCACATCGCCGTGATGAGAAACAGCCTCCGAGCTGGAGGGTATTATCGCGTGGACGGCAAGGGAGTCACTCCGAATCTGCGTGGCACGGACTATCACTACATGTTCGATGAAACCCTGCGACTGATCGCGACTCGCGAACCGGACCAGGAATCCGAGTCGGCATCGGAATCAGCGTCCGGAGACGTTGAATCTCGCCCTGACGAGCAGGAAGTAGACCTGACCACGGAAGTAACTCCATCCGCTCGCTCCCATACCGCCGGCAGCCCCTCCGGGAGACAGTCTTCATGAGTCAACGAGAGAGATTACTAGCCGCCATTGTCGGCGCCAGTGCCGTTTTCATGATCGTCATGTATGTCGCCAATTCGATGTACTCCGCCTATCAGCGGCGAGTCTCCGAAAAGCGGGGCCTGATGACGCGGATCGATGACAGTGAATTCGAAGCCCAGCGGGGGCTTCGCATTGCCGACGAGTTGCAAGAGGTGGCCGACCACTCCCTCTCGGGCAACACGAGTCTCGCCCGGTCGGCCTATCAAGATTGGCTGATGAATCTGGCCGATCAGCACATCGGTCTCAGCAATGTCTCGGTCAAGATGTCGGGGCCGAATCCGGTTCGCCTACCGGCCGGCATGGCGTCCGGCGACTCGAATATCGCCTTTCAGGTCCACAAGTTCGAGCTGACCGGAGCGGGAGATATTGAACAATTCACCGATTTACTTTTCGACATGCAGACTGCCGAAATCAATCATCGCGTTGTCAATGTAAAGTTGCTCCCGGTTCCCAGTTCCAAGCAACTGCAAATCAGTTTGACGATGGAAGTGATGGCCATGGAGACGGCTCCCGAACGAAGCAAGCTCGAGTTGACTCACGCGGAACAGTTGGCCGGACGGAGTCGAGAAACTCTGAAGGACTCCATCCTGGGGCGAAATATTTTTGGTCCCGAAAACAATCCACCGGAATTACGCGTCGATTCTCGCTATGTCGCCTATATCAATCAGCCCTTCTCCCTGCGTCTGGAAGGTTCGGACCCGGACCCACTTGATCAGGTCTTTTTTGAAGCCGAATTGGACGACTTGGACCGAGCCCGCTTTTCTGCTCGGGAGGGCCGCATTGATTGGACCCCGCGAGAACGTGGGGAGTATCGAATCCGCGTCGCCGCTGTCGATGATTCTTTTCCCCAGGGGCGAACCGAGCGACAAGTGACCATTCGAGTGGAGGATCCACCGGCCCGGCAGGTCCGCGCGGAAGCACCGCCACGTCCCAGCCTCTCGGCTGCACGCTTCGTCTTCGTGACCGGCGTGACGGAAAGTTCGGGGGAGAAACAAGTCTGGCTTGATTACCGCACGGAAGGAAAGACGCTCCAATTGGGCGTCGGTGATTCCTTCCAGCTCGGAAGCGTCGAAGCGGCAGTCGCCGCCATCAGCGACCAGCAGGTGGAGATTGAAGCGGGAGGCAAGCGCGTCTCGGTCGGCTTGGGAAAGAGTTTGGCCGAGTCGGGACTGTAGGTCGGGACAGTAGCCCGCCGCGCTAGCTAGGGTGCCCTGGGTACCAACCTTCCATCACCCACCGCCCCGAACATCACGCCCAACCCCGCACGTCCGTAGCCCGCCGCGCTAGCTAGGGTGCCCTGCGTACCAACCTTCCACCACCCACCGCCCCGAGCATCACGCCCAACCCCGCACGTCACCGAGGCGCGAGCCGTAGGGATAGCCCCGGGTACACGCTTTCTACTCGGCTGGACCCTCTGCAGACGGAAGCCCAACCGATCCTTCCGGAGGAGTCTCGATAAACTACGCATCCGGAGACACTCTTCGGTTCCGGTCCCCTTCGGGTCCGGTCGATCGCCCTCGTGCGGAAGGATTTTTTCTTGGGGGGGGTGATGACAAATGGAAGGCGAACTTGTGGGTCCCGGAAAAAAGAGGACGCAGAGACGCAGAGGGGGCAATTGCAAAATAGGAATTGCAGAATGCGAATTGCGTGCACAGACGCATGGTCGGCAGTTGTCCATCATCCTTCCATTTGCATTCTCTACTCCGATAGTCAAAATGGGGCAACTGGCTAGAACAGGCAGAGACACAATTCCCGTTCGGCCCCATTTCCCGCTACGCCGCAGTCCTTATTTATCCGGCCCTGTCCCCAACTTCCGGCAATCTTTTCGTGCCCGATTATAGAAGCTGTCCGGATTCTGCCGATGATGCCTAGCGGGCGGAACGGACCGCCTGGGGGTAATGATACGCGTGGACGACAATTTCTTCCCACGGAACGGGCACGAATCCAATGATTGCTTCACGATGTTTTCCGGCGGGCCGCCTACCAGTCGGTCGCACCCCGCTCGGACTACTACTTATGCTGTCCATGACCATCGGGACGATGGCATCCATCCCGGCGGTCGCACAAGAGAATCTTCCCCCGGGGTTTCGAGCCATGGAGCTTCGCGCGGCCAGTGCGAATGACGTGGCACCCCGCATGCAGCAGATCCTCCGTGAAGCCGATCCGACGGCGGAAGTGCTGGTGGACGCCCGGCGAAACCAGTTGCTTGTCCGCGGAACCGAGGCCACGCAGCGACTCGCTCTCGACTTGGTTCAGACGCTGGACCGGCAGCCCGCCGCCGCGAGTGGAGAGAACGCGACTCCCCCTGCCGACGCAACCGTCGTGCGGGGGTACGCGGTGCCGAGGGAGCGAATGGGCGAATACGTCGAACTGCTTCGGACGCGATATCCGGGAAACAGTGGTGTCCGAATCGCCGCGGATGAGCGGACCAGCCAACTGGTCGTCGTGGCTCCCCCGGCGATCCAGCGGGAGATTGAACGTCAGCTGGCCAATAACCCTGGTGGAAATGGCGAGGTCCAACTTGCCTCCGGGACGACCCAGGGTCGAACCTCTCCCGCGGCAATGACCGAGGCTACCCTGCGTCTCGAGAATGTCGCTCCGCAAGCCCTGGAACAATATCTTCGCGAAACCTGGGGACGTGAAGCTCGGTTCGGACAGGATGAATCAGGGCGCGTCGTGGTCGCCCAAGTCCCCAATGCGGACGGAAGCACGACGACGTTGCGCATTAACCGCTCCAGTGGCCAGATCTTGGTTCAGGCTCCCGCCAACTTGCAGGGTTCCTGGAGGCACTTGGTCTCCGCCTTGGATTCGACAGCTCCCCCAACCA
>JBJHCD010000749.1:0-3640 GCA_050485845.1 Pirellulaceae bacterium
GGTCTGACCCGCGCGGAGGGCCCGGGCAATCAGGTCATACGCTTCGGGAAGCAGTTTCCGCAGCGCTTCCAATCGCAAATTCCGTTTGGTGTTCACGTAGATGTAGGGAATCGAGGCTCCGACCACCGCCAGAATCAAGGCCAGCAGCCAACTGCCGCGCAGCAGCCCCAACAACGACAGCGAAATCCCACCTCCTACCGTCATGGCGACGAACTGGGGGATGGTCCAGTCCAGGCCGGATTGCTCGAGTAGATGCTCCAGCTTCCCCTTCCACGACTTGGGTAGATCGGGATCGACGCCGAAGGGTTCGGCCGCCAGCTTGTGAAGGTCCTTGAACAGGACCGATTTTTGCACTCGGTCTCGCTGCTTTCGGTGAAATTCTTCATCAAGTCGGCGACTGAGTTTTTTGGGCTTCTGCGTGTAGACGTCGCTGAGCAGCGATCCGAAGCTGACCACGAACATCAGCACGGCGAGAAACGTCAGTAGGGAAGCAATTCCTGGTGTCATCGGTGGGTAAACTCCTCAATCGCGCCGGCCCCTCTTCATTGCTACTGAATCGTTCGCCGTTCGAACATGTCTAGTGGAAGATGGATCCCCGCTGCTTCAAGCCGATCGATGGCTCGTGGCCGGACTCCGTTGGCATAGAAATAGCCGGTGGCCACGCCGTTTTCGTCCAGTCCAGTCTGCTTGAAGGCGAAAATGTCATGCATGCTGATGATGTCCCCCTCCATGCCGGTCACCTCGGAGATCTGGATGATCTTGCGGGCACCTCCAGTAAGGCGTGCGGCCTGGACCACGATGTTGACGGCCGAGGCGATCTGGCGGCGAATAATCCAGATCGGCAAGTCAAACCCGGCCATGCCGACCATCATTTCCAGACGGCTGAGTGCCTCGCGCGAATCGTTGGCGTGCAACGTCGTCATGCTCCCCTCATGTCCGGTGTTCATGGCTTGCAACATGTCCAAGGCTTCTGGACCACGCGACTCACCTATGACCACTCGGTCGGGCCGCATACGGAGAACGTTTCGGACCAAATCGCGGGAGGTTACTTCCCCTCGCCCTTCGATGTTGGGAGGTCGAGTTTCCATGCGGACGACGTGCTCCTGCTGAAGTCGCAGTTCCGCCGCGTCTTCAATGGTGGCGATACGCTGATCACCCGGGATGTAGCTGGAGAGCAGGTTCAGGAGGGTCGTTTTCCCCGAACCGGTACCGCCGGAAATCAGGATATTGCACCGCCCCTTGACCGCCGCGGCCAGGAAATCGACCATCACTCGGGCAATCGATTGGCGAGCGATCAGGTCCTCGGCCTGCATCGGCCGGTCCGGGAAGCGGCGGATGGAAACCAGCGATCCGTCCAAGGCCAGTGGCGGGATGATCGCGTTGACTCGGCTGCCATCTTCCAGTCGAGCGTCCACCATGGGGGAGGACTCGTCGACTCGGCGTCCGATCCGCCCGACGATGCGCTGAATGATCTGTAGCAGGTGCTTGTCGTCGGTGAACTCGACTTCCGTCCGCTGCAGTCGCCCATTCCGTTCGACATAGATGATCTTCGGGCCGTTGATCAGAATGTCCGAGATCGATTTGTCTCGCAAAAGAGGTTCGAGCGGTCCGAGTCCGAAGGTCTCGTCGACCACTTCGTTCACCAACCGTTCCCGCTCGGCCATGTTCAGCAGGCCGGCATTCGTGCGGCTCAATTCCTCCGCCGCTCGGCGAATTTCCGCCCGCACGTCATCCTGGCTCATGGTGCTGAGGCGCGAGATATCGAGGCCCGTGATAATTTTTTGGTGCAGATCGCGCTTCAGTTGATTGAAACGGTCGCTGGATCCCTCCCCTTTGGCGGTAGAAGCCGAAGTGTCGGGCTTGGCGGCTTGGGGAAAACTGCGCGCGGTGGTGGCGGGGGTCATCATGGCTCCATTCTCCATTTGGTCGGAAAGCCGACGTTGTCGATGCGGATCGAATGCGTGAATCCCAAAGTTCCCGTTCGCGGTCCTGGTCGCGACGAGGGGAAGCAGATGACCGACGCTTCACACGGTAACGTGTCAAGTGCCGGCCCCTCACGACTGAAGAGGCCGCGATCCGAACGGCGTTTCAGGTGAGATTCGTCTGCCGGGGATCTGACAGAGCAAGCCCTGTACCAGAGTTCAAAGTTTCGGCGAATTCTCGGCTGGCCGGTTGATAACTGACTTGGAAACCGCAGTTTACGCACCGAAGTCCAGCCGATCCCGAGTTCCACCGAGCGACATGCTGGGACCAGAGTGGGCTACTCGTGGCATAGCCTTTCATGCTGTGACGAGTAATGGAAATCCAAGCCCAACCATTCTGCCTTCGCGCTCGGGAAGTTAAAATTGGCCAGAGACAAGTGGTTCGAACAGCCTGAAAGGCTGATGTACTCCAGAGGAAAAATCGTTCGAACAGCCTGAAAGGCTGTTCGACTTAGGCGCGGAACCAGGCTACGACAAGGCCGGCAAGAATCATGATGGTGAAGGGGATGAGCCGCTCACGACGGTCTTCCTGCCGCACAACGTCTTCCACTCGTTCTCGGACCGGGGAAGGCTGGGCCGATTCGGGATTTTGTTCTTTCCCACTTGATTCCTCTCGCCGCCGCCGGCGCCACATCATGAGGAAGCTAACCGCCGCGGTTAGGAGACAACTGACGACCAACACATCGAGGATTCTGGCGACCTTCAGCCAGGCCCCCAGTGCCGCCATCAGCTTTACATCCCCCGCCCCCATGCCGCCGATCAAATAGAGTGGCAGGAGAAAGATGAACCCGGCCACCACGCCGGCGCCGCTGGAAAAGAGCCCTGGAAGTCCCTGAAGCCCCCAGGCATAAACCAGCCCACTAAGAAGCAAGGGGCCGGTCAGTAGATTGGGAATACGGAAATGGCGGACATCGGTGAAGAGGGCCACGATTGTCGCCGTCGTGGCAACCATCCACGGAAATGTCAACTCGTCATTCACAATGCGGCAATCTGAAGCTGGAAGCTGGAATGCGGTACGAATGATCCCCGGATTCCCATAGTCGCCGGTGGGGGGGATCTGTTCATTCTGTAGAATTTTCCTGTCGCCATCGTAATCTGAGAACGTCGGTCCCCCAAGTCTTCGCTTTGAATCCGAACAAGAAACGAAATTGGGCCACAATCGCTTGACGGAGCGAAAGCGGCCCAAACTGGTATCCAAGCCTACTTGGAAAGATTAGAGTTCGTCGACCACTCCCTGGAACATGCCAGCAATACTGGTACCGAGAACTGCAACAACCACCATCACGATCACGGCGATCAACGCCACCATGAGGCCGTATTCGACCATCGTGGCCCCTTCTTCGCGACCGAAGAACTTCCGGACCTTGCAAACCATGTTGCTGGCGACCAATGAAATCATCTGGCTCATCTTACATCTCCTCAGGTTGTGCCCATTGTCAGGGCAAAAGGGAACGAAAATTGTTCGCGCCGCAAGCCCCGAACACCCCCGACAGCGACCCGCTGATTCGGACTTGGAAAGTGAACTCTTGGTCCTGTTTCAGTTCTCTTCCCGGCGTCGGTTTTTCTCGTCTTGCTGGCACGAGAGAGAAGCAAGCGATGGGCCAAAGTTCAGCAAAACCGAGAAAAAAATTCCCGAATTCCCCTAAGACGTTTTAAAG
>JBJHCD010000750.1:0-3636 GCA_050485845.1 Pirellulaceae bacterium
GTCCACATAGACGCTGGTGACCACGATTTTCATGACCGCCCTTTCCTTTCGCTTGCCGGTCTGCCTTGATGATATGGTTCCAGCCGATGCGATCTCGGCCCTCCCCATCCGTTACTCGTTCAACTCCTTTTCTTGCTTCGCACTTTTTCCTGGTCCTTTTCGCCGAGCCGTTTTTCGGCGGTTGGCTGAGCGTCTCTTCGGCCCTGGGCTGCTCGACGCAGGACTCTTCCCTGTCGATGGCGCGGCGGGAGGCGACTGAAGCCAACGCTCGACAATCATGTTCAGTGGCTCGGCATCCATGAAGTGGAACTTGTACCTCCCCTCTCGCTTGGTCTTGACGAGGCCGGCCTGTTCCAAAATATCCAAGTGCTGCGAAATGGCTTGACGGGTCAACTGCAGGCCATGCTTCATGGTCAGACGGGTGCAGAGTTCAAAGAGGGTCTGGCCGTCCCGTTCGGTCAATTCATCGAGAATGGCGCGTCGCGCCGCCGCCGCCAATGCTTCAAAAATGTCGGACATGTAGCCACTATAGGCAAGTTGCTACTTGCCTGTCAAGCGTTTGGTTTCATGGTTTTAGGGTTTCATGGCTTTAGGGCTTTAGGGTGTTGGGGTTAAAGGGTTTCTGGAGGTGCGGGGCGGAGGGCGATTCCATGTCGGCTTGGGATACGGCTAGAATGCAAGGTCTCATCTCCCACGAGTCTACATCGCGTTTCTTGTCGCCAAGGATGTTCAACATCATGCTGGGCCTCAATCCGCTTCGGTTGCTCATGGTCGCGGAACAGTTTGCGGACATCCGATGGATCGGCGAAGCCTTTCCAGCTGACGGCGGGTGGGAGGTGCAATCGGCACGCCGGTTGTCTGACGTGGCACGAATCTTGGAGGAAGGCGTCGGCCCGGACGCTTTGCTGATTGTCTCGACCGAGGCGAACGAATTCCTGAGCGATTCCTGCGAGAGGTGGGCGAGACATTTTCCTCGGATGGCCATCGTTCTGATCACGGAAGAAAAGAGTGATTCCTTTGCTCTGTCCACGATTCGGATGGGAATCCAGGACTGTTTCACGCGCATGGCGTCCGAGCGGATCGATTTGCCTCGGACGATTCGATTCGCGGTGGAGCGGCAGCGACGTCAAGCGGAAGTGCAGAATGAGAGGGCTCGCGACTTGAGCGAAAGGGTCAAGGAACTTGGGGGATTTCACGCGGCCGCCATGATCCTGCGACAGGATGTTCGGTCCCTGTCCGACTTGCTGGAACATTTCGCCAGGATGCTTCCAGCGACCCTACAGCATCCCTCGATGGCGATGGCCCGAGTTGCGGTCGGGGAAACGGCGGGGGAAACGAGCGGATTCGAGCGAACGGGACGGATGCTGGAATGCCGAGCGAAAACGTCCGATGGCCAGACCATTTCCGTGGAAGTCGGCTATCGTGGCACGTCAACCGAGCACCAAGGGGATCCATTTTTACCGGAAGAACGCCAGTTGCTGACGTCGCTGACGGAAATGCTCTGCTCCCACGTCGAGTCTCGGAACGCCCTGAATCGATTGCGGGAAAGTGAGTCCCAATTTCGCGTCTTGTTCGAGCATAATCCGCATCCGATGTGGGTCTTTGACTGGGAGACGCTCGAGTTCCTGGCGGTGAACGACACGGCGATTGCCCGCTATGGCTATTCTCGCGAGGAGTTCCTGGCGATGCGAATCACCGACATACGCCCACCGGAGGAGGTTCCAGCCTTGCTGGAAAACATTGCTCGGGAGGCGGCGGACTTTCAGTTCGATCAAGTCTGGCGGCACCGGTTGAAGGATGGAAGCCTTATCCGAGCGGAGATCCATTCCAAGGCCATGGATTTTCATGGCCGGCGAGCAAGGCTGGTCCTCGCCGTCGATTGCACGAAACGGTTTGAAATGGAAGAGGCATTGAAGGCCAGCGAGACGCGACTGCGCAATGCTCAACGCATCGCCTCCATGGGCTCGTGGGAGTATGACTACTTGCAAGACCGGCTGGAATGGTCCGACGAGGTCTATCGAATCTTCGGCATTTCGCCAGAGGACTTTGTGCCGAATTACGATGGTTGGTTTCGCCATGTCCATCCCGATGACCAGCGGGAACTGGCCGAATTGCTCGCCGAAAACCTGGTCAAACGGCAGCCGATTTCGTTCGAGCATCGGATCATCCTGCCGGACGGTCAAGTTCGCCATCTCCACCAACGGGGTGAACTGACGCTTGATGAAGAGGGAAACGTGATTTCGGCATCCGGAACGGTTCAAGACATTACCGAAGTGAAGGAATTGGAGATTCAACTTTCCCAGAGCCGAAAAATGGAGGCGATCGGTCACTTGGCGGGGGGAGTGGCCCACGATTTCAACAATCTGTTGACGGTGATCAACGGTTACAGCGAAATGGCGATGGCCAAGTATTCCACGACGGAGGGTTTATTGCCGATGCTCGCCGAGATTCGTCGAGCGGGGGAGCATGCCGCCTCGCTGACTCGGCAACTTCTGGCGTTCAGTCGAAAGCAGGTTCTGACGCCCCAAATCGTTGATGTGAACGCGGTCGTGGGGAATCTGGAAAAAATGTTGAAGCGATTGATCGGAGAGGACATTCTGATCACGACGATTCGACGACCGAATGTCGCGAAGATTCGAGTCGATCCGGGGCAACTCGAGCAGATCTTGATTAATCTCGTGGTCAACTCGCGCGATGCCATGCCCCGTGGTGGTCGAGTGACCATTGAAACCGAGAATGTCGTATTAATGGAAGAGCAGGTTCTCCCGGATCGAGATCTTCGTCCCGGCCCTCATGTCGCTTTGTCCGTTTCAGACACGGGATGTGGAATGGCCCCGGAAGTCCTTTCGCACATCTTCGAGCCCTTCTTCACCACCAAGGAAACCGGCCAAGGAACGGGACTCGGTTTGGCGACAGTGTTCGGAATTGTCAAGCAAAGCGGCGGCGCCATCGATGTGTCGAGCGAATCGGGCAAGGGCACTCGATTTCGGATCCTATTTCCCGCCGTGGCCGCCGAGGATTCGGTTCCCGAACTCCCTGAAGTTACCCCCCGCCGAGGCCATGAGACATTGTTACTGGTCGAGGACGAGGCGGGAGTGCGAGGCATCGCTCGCCTGACACTGGAATCCCAAGGTTACCGAGTCTTGGAGGCGTCCCGTGGACGGCAAGCCCTGGAGATCTTTCAGCAAAGAGGAAAGGAAATTCAGTTGGTCGTCACCGACGTGGTCATGCCGGAAATGAGTGGGCGCGAGTTGGTGGAAATGCTTCGTGCCGGCCGGCCCCATTTAGGAGTGTTGTACATCAGTGGACATACGGATGATGCCGTGGTTCGGCACGGAGTCCTGGAGGCGACCGATGCCTTCCTGCAAAAGCCCTTTTCTCCCTTGGAATTAGCCGCGAAAGTTCGCGAGACGCTTGACCGCCCGCAACGAGAGATAAAGTTCGGGTAGCCGTTGTCGTGCCGTATTTCGGATTCAGTATTCAGATTCAGCGGTCAGATTCGGTGGTCACATCCCGACCAAGAGGCTCCCCGTGTTCGTCTTGGATTGGACGTTGCCGGTCGTTGGGACGTCGCGACGTCGCGACGTCGCCGGCCCCGATAAAAAGGGTTGATTTGTCTTACCCATACGGCTAAAC
>JBJHCD010000751.1:0-3631 GCA_050485845.1 Pirellulaceae bacterium
GGCCAACACCTTTTGTGTTCGGCGGTCGGCCATGTCATGGGAAAACGTCGTGCGGTCTCCTTGGATTAATCGACGCGGTAAGCTGACTGCCGACATTGTAGACAGCCGTCGAGCGATTCCCCAAGGAATCCGATCTGTTACCCGCTGGACGCGCGATCGACACCGACGTTGTCAATCGCGTGTTGCTCCAGCCGCATCGGCAAAACCAAGTCGACCTGACCGATTTCTGATCGTGGTTAAATCGCAGTTCGATCCCCTCGCCCCGGCTTCGAGGAGAGGGGCTCTACTTATTCTCACTCGCACCAGCACTACCTCTCGCTCAAATTCCGACGTCTAATATGATCACCAAAGAATTGCTTCGCTCGATCCGCAATGACTTGCGAGCCTCTACGGGAGATTGTCACCGTGCAAGGGGCACTATCGGGTCAAAACGAGATGACAGTAGTCCTGGTGCGACCCAGGGCAATCGTTCTCCTGGTTGCAATTCGAATGGCGATGTCAGTCGCATCAAGCCAGTGGCGACGATATCGTCTTGGAGGACGGCCCCCCCATCATGGCGATGCCGAACGATCCAGCGCAATCCACTACCGTCCACATC
Organism: Pirellulaceae bacterium; assembly: GCA_050485845.1. GTDB lineage: Bacteria > Planctomycetota > Planctomycetia > Pirellulales > Pirellulaceae > JBJHCD01. The sequence continues at coordinate 599 of JBJHCD010000751.1, forward strand.
GTACCGCGTGACGTTTCTCGCCGTTACCCAGTCGCACAGGTGCTCACAGGCCGCTCGAACAACTTCCGCGCCTTCGAGCACCACTTCTTGGTTTCGTCCAAATGCATACTGCAGTAGGACAAGCCGTCGCGCCTCCTCACCGTAGTAGTCACCCGAACGATTGTCGGGCACGCAGAATCGCAAGTTCATAATCGCTTCATTAATCTGAAAAAAGGGATGCCACCCTTGTCTGGGCAGGCCCATGAACGTTACTCGGCGCATGGGGCCCCTGGCGTTCTCCGGGCCTTCTCGAATAAAGCACCCCGTCCACAACACCATGCGATAATATCGCTGCAAAAATGCTTCATCTTGAGCCGCTCGCCGGGCGATCGACAGCGCAACTCCGTCATGCCAAAGGTTGTAGTTTCGCTTGAATTCGCTGTCCCCGAGTTCCGTGACAAATATCGGTGGGTTCTGGGGAATCAGGGCGTACTCGTCCAATCCTAGCCAGAGCATGTCCACTCGCGCGCCTTTAGTACCGAAACCGCCGACAAACTCATCAATCTCTACTTGCGGGATTGGACGGGCCTGGAGCCTCTGGAACAATTGACTGCCCAAATGGGCCCAGGCTTCCCCCCAATACTCTAGCGCGCCCTCCTTGCCTTGCAATTCTACTGGAGTTGGCTCGCGGACAGCGACAACCATCTCCCAAATGGTGGGAGGGGTTGCCGAAGCCGCAACAGGAAATGCATGAATAACAAATGCGATACCCAACATTGCCTCCATGGGAACTCGGCCGCGAATGTGAACCAACACGACTGGTAACACCCACATCGGAATACTCCTGTGCAGAACGTCGCAAGCTATGAGCCGCGACAGCAACTGAAACCTACAAGGAACATACATCGTGCCCCGAACAGCCAACCATCGTTTACAGAACTCGACGATCGAAGGCGCGACTTCGACCCAGGTCACGTTATCCCGTAAGCATAGTGAAGTTCATTCTTCATGTGGTGGAAGGGCATGTGCGTGCAGCAAACAATCCAGTACTCGACACAGCCAGCAGTGCAGTGCTTGGCCCCTGCGGCGGACGGGGACAGCAATCCCACGATGCAACTATAGTGTCCCAACCCTGCTCACGGTGCAGTGGCAGTCCCGCCACGTCAAGAAAGTTCGTGGTGCGATGCCCGAGGGCATTTTCCGATGCGATGCCGCTGGACGCCGCATCGTGCACTTTCGTCGAGGAGTGTCCGTTGGCATCGGTGGTCACCGAATGCCGCTCCACGGAATCAAAGCCGAACGTGGTTCGGAATCCCAGCGGATTTTGCATGGCGACCATCTGACCCGCCCAATCAAAAAGACTCGTGACTCGCGCGCCCAGAGGATTAATCCGCGCGACCGGGCGTCCCGCCGCATCATAATACCTGGGAACGACGCGTTCTCAGAGCGTTGATGCACTCCGTGTCCTGTCCATCCGCATTGTAGAGAGTCGTGGTGCGAGCGCCAAAAGAATTCTCCACAGCCATCTGCTGCCCCCCCGGGTCATAGGTGAAGGTTGCCCGATTGGAAAGCGGGTCGAATCAGCTGAAAAGGCGCAACACGCTCCCGCCCACTCCCATCTCGCCCGCCTGGCACAGCAAATCCGAGAGCGGATGGCCCCGGATCAACCTCAGGCCCATCCCGCGCCTTCGCTGACGGCAGCAAGTGCCAGCACCAAGAAAAACAAAGCCTGACCAGCTTTCTCCCCGAAAAACTCACGGCGCAGCGCCTCGGTCAGCACTGGCGGCGACTCTTAGACCTCAGCCGACGTCGCACCGCAGTGACCCCAAGGAGACTGAATCAACCCGGCCTGCTGCCGGGCCGCCTCCAGGTCCTCAGTGCGATGGTGCGTATGGACATTGATTATCCGAACCGTTCAGTCAATACTCTCATGAAGCAATGGAAACGACATCCCTCTGAGCACCTCGAGTGGCGGGACTCGCCCCACGTTCCGCGTGTAGATTTTGCACCCGGGAAGTTGGTCTTTCAATACTATCAATTGCTCGTCGGACAACTTCCAATCCAAGACAAGTTCCTGGAGATGACTCAAATCGGCGAGGCACCGTACGTCCAAGTCCGACGAACTCAAAATCGACCGAATGCCAAGCCGGCGAAGGGACGATATCCGGCTAAGCTGATCGATACCTTCTTGACCGATTGATCCATTCTCGATCCACAGTTCCCTAACGGTTGACGTCTCCGCCAACTTTGAAAAGAAAAAGCCTTCCAACGACACGCCATTGACATAGATCCCCTGAAGCCGCCGCAAGCTACTTAGCGGCTCCAACGACGCCTCGTCAAACTCCCGCCCAATGTATACACTCATGACTTTCAACGCCGGGTATGCCTGGGCCACCTTTTCGAACAGGCAACGGCCGACGAATGGTTCCAGGTAGATCGAGAACGCGCTCAACGTGGGATTCGGCGGAAACGCTCCAAAAATTGCAATTTCCTCCGGCGACTCGCCGATTCTCCCGGAAGACATGAAGTCCAGCGAGGAGGAGAGCGGCACGTCGTCGACGTCCGCCTCGAACACGAGTCTCGTTTCAGACATGATGTCCAGCGAGAGACGCCTCAAGTAGCGAAGGTTCGACAGACCGACGAACGGCCGCAATGCATCGTCCAGATCCAGTCGGTTGTTCGGACCTCCGCGCAGTAACGCGACCACGGGGCTTATTTTACCAGATGAGGGGACGATAGCGAAACCAACTCGGTTGCGATTGTCTCCCCCCCACAGCCGACGCATCCCACGAGACAGACGCGCCCGCCTTGGCACAACGTGCTCGCCCTGCGGGGGAGGTGAACTCGGCAACGGCACCGCTGAGGAACACTCATGAATGCTAATGAAACTGCAGGGACCGAACGTCGCGATCACGGCGGACCGCAGCCAACCACCCACCGGCGATCAGTTGGTAGTTCCTTCTGGCAACATGGCCGGCCAATTCTTTCCATCCGTGTTTATCAACGTGCATACGGCCCCGACGGCGGCCATGTTTGGAGGAATCTCGACAAACT
>JBJHCD010000752.1:0-2248 GCA_050485845.1 Pirellulaceae bacterium
AGTCTTGTCTTTCTCGCTCTCCTGAGCCTCGTTATTGTTCCCGGTATTCGATTGCGGTCAATCGTCGAACAACCTGTTGTCACACCCCGGGCGAGAGAGCGAAAGCAAAGCAGTTGGCCGCTATGATCTGATCGCCGCAACGCGGACGGCACAGGCCTTGTAGGCCGGCTGATGAGAATGAGGGTCGAATACCCCATCCGTCAAGCGGTTCGTCGCGGAATCATGCATCGGGATGAAAAGACATCCCCTCGGAACCGAGGCCGTCACCATCGCCTTGGCCTCCAACTCTCCCCGTTGTGACGCCACCAAAACCCAGTCTCCAGTCGCGATGCCTAACTCCCGAGCATCCTCGGGATGGATTTCGACATACGGGTCTCGAGGATGAAGCTTTCTGAGAACCGCCGATTTTCCCGTTCGCGTCTCCGTATGCCACTGAGCCGCCGAACCTCGCCCGGTCAGCAACAGAAAAGGAAACCGCTCGTTCGGACGCTCGGGCATCGGCCGCGGTTCATCGAACATGAACCGCGCCTTGCCATCCCCATGATAGAAACGTCCATCCTCGAATAATCGACGCTCGGCCGACTCCTCCCCCACTCCGTCTCGGTACGGCCACTGGATTCCCCGAACTCGATCCAAATGATCGTAGTCCTCGATGCCGGAAAAGTCACATGGCCGCCCCACGCTCAACCGCTTCAGAATCTGAAACACCGCCTCGGGAGAACTCCATTCGCGAAACAACTCTCCACACCCCCAATACTCGGCCACCAAACGAAAAATGGCAAAGTCCGACAGGGCCTGCCCAGGAGCGCGGGCCACGCGTTTCACCACACTGATGCGTCGTTCCGAGTTGATGAAGGTCCCTTCTTTCTCTCCCCAACCGGCGGCCGGCAGGATGAGGTGAGCTTGCCGAGCCGTTTCGGTGGTGGAATACATGTCCTGGACGACGAGGAATTCAAGCCGATCCAGAATATCGCGAGCCAAGTTCTGATTGATCCAGGAATGGGCCGGATTCGTGCAAATCACCCAGAGTCCCTTGATCTTGCCGCGCAGGATCCCCTCGAATATCTGATGATAGGGCCAACTCTCCGTGTCCGGAATTCGCCCTTCTGGAATACCCAGCGTCGAAGCCACTTCACGACGATGCTCGACGTTCTTGAAATCGCGTCCCCCCAGCAAGTTCGAGGTATTGCTGAACAGCCGGGATCCCATGGCGTTGCACTGGCCGGTTATCGAATTGGCCCCGGTACCCGGCCGTCCCAGATTTCCGGTGAGCAGCGCGAGATTGATGATCGCCTGGGCCGTGCGAACCCCTTGATGACTCTGGTTCACTCCCATCGTCCACCAAAACGACACCCGGTCACCAGTCCCAATCAGCCGAGCCAACTGCTCAATCTGTTCCGCGGCAATCCCGGTTTCCCGTTCCACACGTTCCAGCGAGTAGCCCCGCATCGCCGTCTCAAGCTCCTCGAATCCGACCGTATGCTGGGCGATATACTGCCGGTCCAGCCAATCGTTCTCAATGAGAATCCGCGCAATTCCGTAGAGGAGAACCAGATCGGACTTGGGGCGAACCGGCAAGTGAAGCGATGCCTGCATGGCCGTTTCCGTCCGCCTCGGATCGATGACGACAATCCGCGGCGTTCGTGCATTTCGCATCACGCGCTGCCAGAGGATGGGGTGAGCCAAACAGGGGTTCGCCCCAATAAAGACCAAGACATCGGATTGTTCCAAGTCATCGTACGTAAAGGGAGGAGCATCAAAGCCGAATGCCTGCTTATACGCGACCACGCTGGTGGCCATGCATTGCCGAGTATTGCCGTCTCCATGTCGCATCCCCATCCCAAACTTGGTGAGGCTTCCGAGAAAGGCCATCTCCTCGGTCGTCATCTGGCCGGTGCCGAGAAATGCCACCGACTCGGGCCCATGACGCTCCTGCAACGACCGAAACCGGCCCACCATGGTCCGCATCGCCAAGTCCCAATCACAAGGTGTGGGCTCACCCCTTGCATTGCGCAGCAGAGGCACGACCGCTCGATCCGCGGCCTTCAGCGGAGTCAGCGCTTCCCAGCCCTTGGGACAAGCCATCCCAAGATTGACGGGAGCGTCAACCGTCGGTGTCAAGCCAATCGCCTCTCCCTCGCGGAGATGAATATTCAACTGGCATCCGGTGGAACAATAGCCGCAGACCATGCTGGTGGTCGCGTCGGGAAGTACATGCAATGGCAATTGCCCCAGCCCGCCACTGGCA
>JBJHCD010000752.1:2258-3623 GCA_050485845.1 Pirellulaceae bacterium
ACCGAAAGAAAGCGCGAAAGCTTCCCAGCAAATCCCATCAGTGAATCTCTCCCGGCATGCGAGGAGCGGCGGCGGCCGCGAAAAACATGTACCGTTCACACAACTCACCCAGCAGGCACAGCACCACGACAAACAATCCCATGAATAGCCCCGTCGCCCAACCACTCGACAAATGCTGCTGGACAAGCAACGGCATCACCACGCCTCCCAGGAAACCGGCCGAGTAGCGTGCGATCGTCACATTCAGCAAGGGGCCGATCATCAGTCGAGCAGAACGCTTCAGTGCGGTCTGGCGACGACGGGCGAGGTGCCGAAACTGACTGGCTTCCCAAGTCAGCTTCAACAGAGTGAACGAGATCAATAGCTGACAGAGACGAGGGGCGGCCGAGTGGACGAAGGATTCCATTTCTATGGCTGGAGACCGGTTGATCAGCAGGACGGTCAGCAAGGCGGCAGCGGTTCCCGACAAAGCCGCGCTCGCCAGGAAGCGAACCCCCGTCCGTTCCCAACTCCAACACTCCCGCTGAGTAAAGTCATAGACCATCACGGAAAAGAACAAGCCGAATCCCCCCGCGACAACAGACCCCCAGCCCACGTACAGTAACCAAGAGGGGGCCGGATGAGTCGCCGCCGCGTACCACCAGACCCCCGCTGCATGCACGATCGCCAACTTGGCGAACAGACCAAATGCCAGAATCTCTCGGCTGAGCCACGAATGCCGCACACCCCACACGGCCCGATAGGCCAACCAGGGCCGCCCCAAATGCAGCACGCTGACGGCCAGCGCCAGGAGCCCCAATACCAATGCCATCAAGGCATGAACCGGGAGAAAGAGAGCGGGAGGAGCGCGCCCCACCGTCGGCTCCCATGACAGCCCGATCGCCATCGCCCCGACCGACATCTGGGTCAATACCAGCATCACAATCAGCGGACCGTGAGGATGCAAGGGACTGGTTTGAGCATAGTCAACCGGCAAGGTGTTGCGAGGGAACGTCCGATTCGATTTGAAGCTGGTCGTCGGCAACGTGATCTGCGGGTCTGGGGCACCGGGCAGCCAGCTGAGCGTCTCGGCGTCCTCGATCACATCCTCGCTCCGTACCACTCGGATCGATATCGCCTGATGAGGACAAGCCTGCACGCAAGCCGGCGCCTCTCCGGTCGCCAGACGGTCCGAACACATATCACATTTGCGGACGATCCCCTTCGCCGAGTGGTACTTTGGAACCTCATACGGACATGTCAACGTACAGTATTGGCAGCCGATACATTGGTCGTCCAGGTGCCTCACAATCCCCGTCAGCGGATCCTTTTCATAAGCATCCACCGGACAGCCGTTCAGACAGGCAGGCTCCAGGCAGTGATGGC
>JBJHCD010000753.1:0-3623 GCA_050485845.1 Pirellulaceae bacterium
TGCTGCGATCGTCCGGCAGCGCCAGCTGCTCGTGCCGAAGGGCAACCCGTGGCTCGCCAGGTACTAGTGGATGAGATTTGCGGCGAAGTCTCGGCCGCTCGAGATGACGCGGTCGTCATGATGATCCTGCGGCGCTACAAACGGAGAGAGACGCTCCGGATCGCCTACGGAGACATCGTTCGGCAGCAGCCCATCGACACGGTGACCAAACAGATCTCCTGGTTGGCCGATGCCATTTGCGAGGGGGCGGTGTTGCATGCCCGTAAGGTACTTGAGCAGCAGCGGGGAGTTCCCCGGCGGCCCGATGGCCAACGTGCCCGCTTCGTCGTCCTGGCCCTCGGAAAACTGGGGGGGGCCGAGCTGAACTATTCCAGCGACATCGATCTGGTCTTCCTCAGCGACGGCGATGGCATGACCGATGCCGCTCGGCCCATCAGCAACAGCGAGTTCTTCGACCGGCTGGGGCGTCACGTGGTGAAGCTGGTTGGGGAGAATACCGAGTTGGGGTCGGCCTATCGAGTCGATTTGCGACTTCGCCCCAATGGAAAGCAGGGAACGACCGTCATCGGTCTGGAAGCGGCTCTCCGCTACTACGATATGGTCGGCCGAACTTGGGAGCGACAGGCATTCGTGAAGGCTCGGTCCATTGCCGGTGACCGAGACTTGGGGCAGCAGTTCCTCGAACAGCTGGAACCCTGGATCTATCGCAAGTACCTCAGCCGGGCCGACATTACCGGCATCAAGGCGCTGAAGCGAAGGATCGATCAGCGGGCGATTCGCGAGGGGGGAGACAGCCGCAATGTGAAAACCGGCCATGGCGGAATTCGGGATATCGAGTTCGTGATTCAGTTTCTCCAACTGCTCAATGGAGGCGATCTGCTCGACATCCGCACGGGAAACACGCTCCAGGCGATAGCTCGGCTCGAAGGTGCCGGCTGCCTCACCGTGAAGGAACGGGCCCTCCTGGAGACGAACTACAGTTTCCTCCGCAAGATCGAACACCGGTTGCAGATCATGTTCGACCTGCAGACACACACGATGCCCGAGGATGAGACCGAACTGCGGCGATTGGCACTCCGGATGGGATATGTCGACACGTCGAATCGTTCCGCGCTGGATGCCTTTCAGCACGACCTGCAGGATCGGACGGAGATCAATCGCAGGATCCTGGACCACTTGCTGCACGACGCCTTCACGGACGAGGATGAAGCCGCTCCCGAAACCGACCTCGTCCTCGACCCCTATCCGAGCGAGGAGGATATCGAGAAGTGCTTGAGCCCCTACGGATTCGAGAACGTCGCCTCGGCCTATCAGAATTTGATGGACCTCTCAAACGAGCGGATTCCTTTCTTGTCGACCCGCCGCTGTCGTCACTTTCTCGCGTCGATCGCCCCTTCGCTGCTCCAGGCCATTTCCACGACTCCCGACCCCGACTTCACTCTGGTCAACCTCAGCAAGGTAAGCGACTCGCTGGGTGGAAAAGGGGTGTTGTGGGAGCTGTTCAGCTCGAATCTGGCAACGTTGCGGCTCTACGTGCAACTCTGTGCCTCGGCGCCCTACCTGTCCAGCATCCTTGTCAGCAGCCCTGGGATGATCGACGAGCTGATGGACTCGTTGTTGCTGGAGAAGCTTCCGTCCTACAGCGTTTTGAACGACGCCCTGACCGACTTGTTGCGTAACGCGGTCGATGTCGATCCGATTCTGCACAGTTTTCGAAAGGCTCAGCACCTCCGAGTCGGCGTGCGGGACATCCTGAACCGGGACGACGTACGGACAACCCACCGGGCCCTGGCGGACGTGGCGGAAGTTTGCCTCAGCCAGATTACCCAGCGGGAGTATCAGCAACTGGTGGCCCGCTACGGCGAGCCAACTCAGCAGGATCAAGATCTTCCTTCCGAGTTCGTAATTCTGGGGATGGGAAAACTGGGAGGGCAGGAGCCGAATTACCACAGCGACTTGGATGTGGTGTTCCTGTATGAGGAAGAGGGGCAGACCAAACAATTTCGGTCGCTGCGGAACACGGCGGACACGACCACCAATCAGCACTTTTTCGGGCAGTTGGGGCAGCGGATCATCAAGGTGCTGACCTACATGGGACCGCACGGCCGTCTCTACGAATTGGACGCTCGGCTGCGACCTGCCGGCAAGAGCGGTCCGCTGGCTGTCTCCCTGGCGGAATTCGAGCGATATTTTCTCTCTCGTGAAGGGCAGCTCTGGGAACGTCAGGCCCTCTGCAAGGCCAGGCCGGTCTACGGGACTCCCGAAATCTGTGAACGGATGCGCGAGGCCGTGCACCGCATCATTCGCGAGATACCCTGGGAAAGAGGGGATGCCGAGTCGATTCGGCAAATGCGATATCGGCTGGAGGAGACCGCATCCAAGGCCAACTTGAAGCGGGGGCCGGGAGGGACGGTCGATATCGAGTTCGCTGTCCAGATGCTGCAACTAAAGCATGCCGCCGACTCGCCGGAGATTCTGCAGTCCAATACGATGGAGGCGATTGCCTCGCTGATCGAAGCCGGCTACTTGGAGCCGGGGATGGGGGCCGAGTTGTCTGATTCGTACCGGTACCTCCGTAGCATCGAGGCACGGCTCCGACTGATGAACACCACGGCCCGTCACGATTTGCCCGAGTCCGACGGGGAACTACGGCGACTGGCCTACCTCTTGGGAATCGAAGGTCCGGAAAAGCTGGTTCGCGAGTGCCAGGAACAGATGCGACGGACGCGCGATAACTTCGAGAAGCTATTCGCTCGGGCCTAGGGAGGCTCACACGACAAATAGCGAATCCTTCCGCATCTCGCCCCCCCAGCCAAATCGCCCCCAGCCAAATCGCTGGGGACCATGCGTGCGGCGAACGAACATGGGAAAGTCCTGTTTCCCGGCGACAGGAGACGTCACCAGCTTCCCCACAACGCCTTGCGGAAATTTTCCAAAGCCTTTTCCGCGGGACCGACGACTCCTGCTTCGGGAGACATTGCTTTCATATAGGCTCGAGCGGCATCGGAATGGCGACCGGCACCTTCGTAGGCGCGAGCCAGCTTGCGGAAGGGAATGCCCGTCGCAATCTGTTCGGCCCGAGCTGCATCCAGATGCTCCTCGGCATGATCCAAGGCCCCTCGCTCAACATACATCTCTCCCAGGACCCAGTGGGACTTGCCGAGAAACCGTTCCGCTCCGATCGCCTCGAGGAGATCACCCACGCACGGTGCCTCCAGTGGCATGAACGAATCTCCATTCTCCGGAGTCATCCAGTCGGCTGAGACCAAAGGGAGATCAAGCCGCAGGTGGTGGGCCCGCTCGGTCGCCCGCTCAAAGGCCTGAATGGCCGCTAGTTCGTACATGCTTCGAGTATTGGGAGCGATCTCGTGAGGAAACTGGGCGGCCAGCCGGATGTAGGCGGGGTGGACCGCGCCGTCTATTGCGCGACCAAGCACGCCGTGGAGGGCATGACCAAGGCCATGGCGATCGAGTGGGGCGCCCACGGCATCCGCGTCAACACCGTCTGCCCGACCTTCATCCGCACCCCCCTGACGCAACCCACCTTCGACAATCCCGAACGCCGCGCCTGGATCGAGAGCAGGATCAGGCTCGGGCGGGTTGGCGAGGTCGAGGATGTCATG
>JBJHCD010000754.1:0-3616 GCA_050485845.1 Pirellulaceae bacterium
ACACATAGGTGGAATTCCATGGTAACGACAACGCTCCGCGATGTTGAGTCGCGGAAAGCGACTCCTACTCCCGTTCGGCTGGCCTTTGTCGGTGTTGACAATCCGCACGGGGCGGCTTGGCGAGATTTGCTGCAGCATTTCGGCTCCGACTTACGGCTCACCGCCCTGGTTCCGGGTTATGAGGGATCGACCACCAGTCTGGAAGAGCGATTCGCTCGGCTCCCTCGCTTCGATTCCGTGGAAGACCTGATTCTCGGAGCCGACATTGATGCCGCGATCGTCTGCTTGCCCAATGAGGCGGCACCTCAGGCCGCCGCTCGACTCGCCGAGGCGGGCAAGCATATTCTGGTGGAAAAGCCCGTCGCGGGGAGGGCGAGCGACCTGGACGCGCTGCGGGAGGCAGTGGCGGGAAAACAAGTCGCGTTTCAAAACGGCTACATGTGGCGGTACGACGAGGGAGCCGAGCGTTTGCGGGCGATGGTCGAAGAGGGGCGTTTCGGCCGATTGATCAGCGTGGAAATGACCTTTGTCACCAGTGATGTCCGTCGCCGAGGGGGCGACCACTACCTTTTTGATCCCTCGGTGAGCCGAGGTGGATTCTTTAATTGGCTGGCCTGTCACTATCTTGACCTTCTCTTTCATGTGACCGGCCAATCCGTCGTCGGCGTGACAGCTCGCACGGACGTCTTCGGGGCCACCTCGGTGGACGTCGAGGATGGTGGGGTGGCCATCCTGGACCTTTCGGAAGGGGGCATTGCCACATTCATCGGTGGATACTGGCTTCCTCGATGGGCTGGTGAAAGCCATTGGTGCCTGCGAGGAAGCGAACGCTGGGTCCACTGGGATCCCGTTCATCCGGGAACGGGAGGCAAGCTGGAAATTCATGGCCCCCAGCCCCAGTGGCACGCCATGGAGGAGACTTTCACGCTCCCCCCCGACCCGACAAGTGGCTACGGGGGGTACCGAGGTGTTGCTCTGATCAAGGACTGGCTGCGATCGATTCGGACCGGCGAGCCTTGTCGGAACACGCCCGACAGCACTCGAGCGGTCCTGGAATTGCTGGATGCGATCTATGAATCGTCCGCTCAGGGGCGGAGAATCGAGTGTGCGATCGGTCCTGACCGGTGATCCGTGGCGCGGTCCACTGGCGGCTGGCGGAAGTCGGAAACCGAAGTTTTGCTCCCTCGCGATGGTGACGCTTGCATCCCGCCACTCGGGAAGCGCGCCCTATCGCGCGCCGGCTCTGCGTCCCCCTGTCTCAGTCATTGAGCCGAAAGGGCTCGGAAACGACCGTCTGCCTTCACGGTACGTAATTTGCAAATAACGAAAACGACCATGGGATTTGGCGGACGAGACGGATTCGTATCCACGGACAAACAGAGGTTCATTTCCGCAGGTGCCCGGTGTCGGCAGTGTGATCCGTGTCGGCAGTGTGGTCCGTGTCGGCAGTGTGGTCCGTGTCGGCAATTCGACGACTATAATGGCCGCAAGGCCGCCGTGGCGAGTCATTCCCGTACCTACATCACCGAACTGTGAAGGGGCGATCAGCGATGAAGCGATTCAAGAGTATCCTGGTTCAGGTGGATTCATCGCGAGGGGCTCAGCCTGCCCTCGACCAGGCTATCGCGCTGGCGGCGGGCAATCAGGCCAAGCTGAAGATTGTGGATGTCGTTCCCGAGTTTTCCTGGCCGACACGATTGACCTTGAAGGACGCCGATCGAGTTCGGGCCCTGCTGGCCGATCAAAAACGGCGACGCTTGACGGAAATTGCCGAGGAGGTGGCTGAGCGTGGAATTGAGGTCCAGTCGAAGGTTCTGATGGGACGCTCTTCGGTCCAGATGATTCTCGAGGTTCAGCGTGACCATCACGACTTGGTCATTCGGCAGACCAAGGGGATGGAAAGTCGGCGTTCGGGATTCCTGGGCACGACCAGCCTGCAGCTTTTGCGGCAGTGCCCGGCGGCGGTTTGGCTGATTAAGCCGGAGCAGCCGACCCGGTTCCAGCGAATCCTGGCTGCTGTCGATGCATCCGCCCAAGATGAAGCTCACCACGACTTGAATGCCGCGATCCTGGAGACGGCCACGGGAATGGCCAAACTGAACGCTAGCCAGGTCCACGTGGCTTACGCCTGGAGCATTTACGGCGAGAATATCTTGCGCGAGCACTTGGAGCCGAACGAATTCGAAGAGCTGGAACAGTCCGCCATTCACGACAACGAGTTGGCCATGAATAAGTTGCTCGGCCGCTACGGGCTGGCCGTGGGGATGGACAACGTGCATCTGCTTCGAGGGGACGCCAGTTACGAGATTCCTCAGTTTGTCGAAGCCAAGAAAATCGATCTACTCGTCATGGGGACCGTGGCACGCACCGGCATTTCCGGTTGGTTTATCGGCAATACGGCGGAACGAATCTTTGACAAGGCAAGCTGTTCGCTCCTGGCGCTCAAGCCCAGCCACTTCCAGTCGCAAATTGGCTAATGGCCGAAGATTGGCGAAGGGCAATAACAAGGAGCCCCTAAGAAGGAGAGAACGACAAGGAGAGAATGAGATGACCATTCAGCGTATCTGTGTGCGAAGCGTCGATCATGCCTTGGCGTCGGAGAGCGTTTGGAGGGCTGCCGAGCGGATGCATCAGCGGGCGGTCGGCATGCTGGTGATCATCGATGACCGGTCCCACCCGGTCGGTGTCCTGACCGATCGCGACATTGTCGAACGCGTGGTCGCTCAACAACGCGACTCGACACGCACGACGGTCGGCGACGTGATGACTCCTCAACCGGCCGTGGTTCGAGGGGACGCCTCCATCGAATCGGCGATCAGCATGATGCGGTGCCGAGGTGTCCGCCGGCTCCCCGTCATTGACGATTCGGGATGTCTGACCGGAATCATCAGCCTGGACGATATCCTCGCCTTGCTGGCCGAGGAGTTTACCGAAGTCGGGCGACTTCTGGAGAAACAGACGCCGAAGGCGGCCGCCGGAATCCACTGAAGAGTACCGGCATGGCGGGAGAACGACATTGGCGAGTTGATTGCGCTGCTGCCGCGCCGCTTACAACGTCGGCTCCCAACGGGAAAGACTCGTCGAGTCGTTTGCCGTCCGTTTTCAGCAAATCGATTCTAAAGTTCGATTTGGCAGTTCAGTTCGTCAAATCGATTCTTTCGATGGGGGATTGCAATCTCCGCTGGCGACGTTACTCTGACGAACGTTTGAGCAAACGAGCGTTTGATTCCGTGTTTGTAACGTGCTGTAACGTGTTTTAACGTGATCGACGGCGTGAGTGTAGGTCTGTTTACCGTCACGTCTATTGTCGGGGGCAACCGAGAAATCGGCTGACACGCCCCATCACGGCTCGGCATATTCGGCTCGGCATATTCGACTCGGCATATTCGACTCGGCATGCTCATCCCGTTCCGACGCGTGACGCCCCACTCGACAGGAGATCCAATCCATGCCTCATGTTCTGCCCTCCGCTGGTTGTCGTCGGAGGTGGACTGGTTTCACGCTTGTCGAATTGCTAGTCGTCATCGCCATCATCGGCGTACTGGTCTCCCTGCTTCTCCCGGCGGTGCAGCAGGCCCGCGAGACCGCTCGGCGAACTCAATGCACTAGTCATCTT
>JBJHCD010000755.1:0-3613 GCA_050485845.1 Pirellulaceae bacterium
CTGGCCTTCTCCTGCGGCGCTGACCTGGGGTGGGTTTTGGCCTTGGTGACCGAGGGGGGACGGTATTGGTTGCTTCAAGCCTGGGCCGACCATAGTGACGCCTGGTGCGGGCTGGGCGTCGCCATGCTCCATCGCCTGGCCATCGAGACGCTGCTGGGGGCCAAGGACTTGCCGAAGCCGAAGTACGTCCATCTGGTTCAGGAGCTGGTCGATTCGCTTCACGCCGGTGACGAGGATGGGACCGACTACCCATTGGCAGCCTTGGTGATGCCGGCCACGCTGGACCATATTCGGGAGATCAGCGAATTGGGCGAACGGATGCCGGCCAAGAGCACCTACTTCTACCCGAAGCTACTGAGCGGCCTGGTCCTGAATCCGCTCGACTGAATGCCGGTTGGGCGACGCTGGCTTGCAGGCGAGCTGGCGTGTTCCGGCCGGGGTAGGTTGTGGGGTTTCACGTGAAACGAGGCCGGGATTTGGTAAGTCGAAATGGGGCTCGAATCGGCGGCCGCTTGCGGTGTTCGAGCTGATCGACTCGGTCGGTTTCACGTGAAACGGGAGGTTCAGATCCCGGGTCCCGTACTAGCTCGAGTTGGCTCGACGCTGCCCGAGTCGGCTCCAGGCAACTCGAATCGGCCCCCAGGTTGGACGTCCGATCCTGGGCGTTTCCGCAGAGGGGGATTCGCTCGGAGGGTGTTCAAATTTTGGAATCCGGGGCCTGGAAGCCCAGAATTGGCATTCCGAAAAAGTGCGCGCCCGGTTTAGAATTTAGAAATCGGAACGTCGATTCCCTTGCCGCGAGGACTCGTTCAGGATGGAGCCTGGCGACTGGCGGCTGATTCTCTGGCTGGTGGCAGTCGCGAGAGCATCAGGGGACTCGGCGCCGATTCGGTGCCGATTGTGTGCCGGGCCTGGTGAGGGCCTGGAGGGGATGTTGCTGCGATTCGCAGGGAGGCGAAGGCCGTGGCTCGAGTATTATGCGTCGCGAATCAGAAGGGTGGAGTCGGCAAGACGACGACTTCCATCAATCTCGCGGTCGCATTGGCCAAGGCCGACAATCGGACTCTGCTGATTGATCTCGACCCCCAATGCAATGCGACGAGTGGCCTGGGGCTGAGGCCTGCCGAGCGTCATCCGTTGCTGGAGTCGGCTCCGCTGCGAGACGGAGTACGGCCGACGGCCACGGCCGGCTTGGAAGTGATTCCGGGGAGCCGTCGTTTTCAGGATGTCGAATCGCTGGTGCGGGCCGGGGAAAGCGACGTGGAGGTGCTGCGGCGACACTTGTTCAGCGAGTTGAGCGGATTCGACTTTGTGCTGATCGACTGCCCACCGTCACTCGGTTCGCTGACTCGAGCCGCTCTGACCGCATCGACGGAAGTGCTGATGCCGATCCAGTGCGAGTACTTCGCCATGGAGGGGCTGACGCAGATGATTCACGTCATTCGGGATGTCATGCAGACCAACCCGGGCCGGCTGGAGTTTGGCGGCATCCTGATGACCATGTACGACTATCAGCTCGAGGTGACTCGAGAGGTCGAGAACGAAGTTCGCGAGTTTTTTGGAGAGATCGTTTTTGATTCCGTGATTCCGAGGGACGTGGCGGTTTGCGAAGCTCCCAGCCATGGAATCTCGGTTTTGGATTATGCCCCGAGGGCGCGTGGAACGCGAGCCTATATTGAGTTATGCATGGAGGTATTGAATCGTGACGAAGGATAGACGACTGGGACGTGGACTCGCCGCCTTATTGGGAACGCCGACGGATGAGCAGGGGGGCGAGTTTGGGGGTGGTGAATTCTCCACGCCCCGTCCGGCGACTCGCGAGCCTTCCAGCAGTTCCAACCCCTCGGGACCCGGAGGGGGACCGGGGGCGGCTCCGGAACGTCCCAAGCTGCGAGTCCACCGGGAGGACGAGCTGGAAGAGTTGGCGGAGGAAGTCGCCGGTGGCTTGGATCAGCCGGTCCAGGACCAAGGTCCGCGGGCTGATCGCGAGGATCAGGGGGAGGGCCTTCTGGAGCTGAACGTCCACGAGATCGCGGACAATCCATTTCAGCCGCGGCGTGAGTTTCTGGAGGAGGAGATTGCCTCGCTGGCCGAGAGTCTCAAGAGCCACCAGATGCTGCAGCCGGTCCTGGTGCGGAAGGTGGCGGGCCGGTACCAGTTGATTTCGGGTGAGCGGCGGTTGCGGGCGGCGATACAGGCTGGTTGGTCCACCGTGCCGGCTCGAGTTCGCGAGGCGGATGACCGGTTGGTGGCTGAATTGGCCATCGTGGAGAACTTGCAGCGGAAGGACCTGAACGCCGTTGAGAAGGCGATGTCGTTCAAGCGGTATTTGGACGAGCATGGTTGCACTCAGGAAGATCTCGCTCGACGCCTGAAGATCGACCGTTCGACGATTGCCAATCTGATCCGTCTGCTGGAGTTGCCCGAGGAGGTGATCGCTCAGCTAAGTGCCGAGACGCTTTCGGCCGGACATGCTCGAGCGCTGTTGCCGCTGGGGGACGAGGAGTTGCAGCGGGAGTTTTGTGAGCGGATTGCCGGCGAGGGATGGAGTGTCCGGGAGACGGAGCGTCAGGTGCAGGAGCGGATCGCGGCCGAGGATGGTCCGTCCACCGTGTCGGGATCTCCGCGAGCGAAGAAGAAGTCGAAGAGCGACCAGGTGGCGGCTTTGGAGCAGGAGTTGCGGATGGCGGTGGGAACGAAGGTGGAGATTCGTCAGACGAGTCGCGGGCGGGGGCGGATTGTGATCCACTTCGCCGATCATGACGAATTCGATCGCCTCTGGGCCTACATGACGGGCGAGGACGAACCCGAGCAGGCTCGGAGTGCCTGACGTCCCTCCCCTTTTTTTCGGGCCTCGATCTGTCGCCATGCTGGATGGAGATTGGGAGATGTCTGAGTGGAAGGGGGGAATAGTCGCTTGCCCCGATTGTCAGTCCGGCGTTGGACCGGTAGATTGACGGGGGCTATCGGGGCGTGGCGCAGTCTGGCTAGCGCGCCTGGTTTGGGACCAGGAAGTCGGGGGTTCAAATCCCTCCGCCCCGACTATGTTGCCTGCCGCCAAAGGCGGCACCCTGAATCATGAAAATGGGGCGACTATAGTACAGGGTATTACGGGTGCCAGGTCGAAGGCCGAATTTCTATGGTGCCGTGAGCTCGAAAAGTAGTTCGGCCCGGATGTCGCCTCGAACCCTGAATTGTTGCCTCTCCATTCGGAGTGAGTACGCGGAGTAGAATGACGACACCTCGATATCCCTTGACATCAGTCTTTTCAACGCTTTTGCGGAGACTGTGACGATGGACGCGATTTACGGTAGCGTGGCGGGGTTGGACGTTCATAAGTAGACGATCGCAGCCTGTATTCGACAAACAGACAAACAGGGGAAGCGACCGTCGCCATGGAGGTAACCGGCGTACTATGGAAGCCGGTTTTCAAAATTCTGGAGGGCAGTTTCGAGCTACTCTTGGTGAATCCTCGGCATGTGAAGAAAGTGTCATTCCGCTTTCTCTTCTCTACTCGGTCTACTGCTCTACCTTCTACTCTCTTCCCTTGGGCCGCGAGTGGACTTTCCATTCTACTTCTCTACTCTCTACTTCCTGCTCTCTTCTTCTGGAG
>JBJHCD010000756.1:0-433 GCA_050485845.1 Pirellulaceae bacterium
GCCGGCACATTCGTCGGCCGCCCGCACACTAACTGCTTGCCGCCGTGGAGGTTGCGACGCACGCAGCGAGCGTGGCACTGCAGACGGGCACAAATTGTCATCGCGTGTCACCAGTTCAAGCTGCAAGCTCCACTGGGCACTGATGTTATGACGTGGCGAACGCAACCGGTACCCCGCCGCGCCACCTTCACGCTCGCGGGGCAGTTTTCGGCTTCATCGCCCAGCGGCGAATTTGCCGGCCAGATTGTCAAAGAACTATCGGTCGCCATCGGACGACCAAGTGATTGACCCTCTACGAATTGCAGGCGTTGAAGCCGACGACACTGTCGTAGAGAGAATGATGCCTATAGCATCGCATAGATTCTACTCCAATGGACGACGCTTCGCCAATCCATAAGTATGGAAAATCTTCTGGATTTGAGCCCACAAGGAG
>JBJHCD010000756.1:443-2870 GCA_050485845.1 Pirellulaceae bacterium
AGGCGACACGGACCGAACGTCGCTAAAACGGAACCTCCCGCTGGCTCTGGTCACTCTGTAGGCGTTTGGCGATCTCGTTCTCCACCAGCGGCCAATAGTCTTTCGTTGCGAGCCAATCGCCTCGTCCGTCCGTGGCCGGATGCCAATGCCTCAGACTGAATGCGTACACGTCAGTCCTCGCCGGCTTCGCTCCTCGTCGGGATTCCTTCCCTTTCAAGGCCGAGCCCTTCGCCTCCGAAACTCGTGGCTCCCAGACTGTCTGACCGGAATCCCACACTGGACAGCCATGCACTTTTTCCACGACGGGAACACCGGTTGCGGCAGTAACGAGCACGAACCACCAGCCGCCCATCCAATCTGTGTCGGTCAGTGCTTTCAATCCGACATTCGCCGCAGCATTCAGGTCAGCCTGCAGCCCCGTGGCGCTGGGAGAGTCAGGATCAGCGGAAACGAAAACCTCTCCCCCCCGACGTGGGAGGCGAATAGTGGTACAACTCGCGGGGAGATCTGCCAAGTGATTACGAACAGCCGCGATCACAGCGTCTCGCGCATCGGGTAGCTTTCCGCTCTTCTTACGTTTCTCCATACGCGCGTCGACCTGGGCAAACTCGCGTGTCCACCGTCGCAGATCCCGTTCTTGCTTCGTCTCCGTTGTTTGTTGCGATGCTGCAAACACATGATCAAGGGAAGCCCGCCATGCCGCCTCTTGCAGCAGTGCGCGAGAAACATCTTCACAGCGAATCCCCGGAGCGCCTGTACGTGAGTCCTGCCGGGAAGTGTAGGCCGGCGAGACCTCTACAAAATGTAAGCCGTGAAGTTCGCAACCCTCCATGATGTACTTGCGTACGTTACGCGCGGCCCATTCCATAAGCTGCCGGTTCTCACGCCGTAGCCGGGAATCCTCTGGCCGGTACCGTTCGAGATCTTCAACAACAACGGCATGACAAGGCATATCGTTGGACTGCTGATTTCGCTTAAGATCTCGCCCGCCTTTGCGTTTCATGCGTCCCGCACCAAGGGCACCTTCAATAACGCGACTGGCCAGTTGCTTGATCCGTTGCTCGCGCAACCGCTCATGTTGGTTTAGAATCCGGCGGCCGAAATTCGCCAGCGACTCGTCACCCGCTGCGGGAACATTCTTCGTGAGACTGTCGGGCTCTGGCCGCATGCGGAAAGCTTTGAGAACTTGGTACAGGTCGCGGATTGTCTGAATTCGCTTGACGGAAAGTCCGCCCACGTTGCGCACCGCCTTGAGGTCGCCCTCCACGTCATTCACACGAGGAAGAACCGAACGGCGGAGGCGGCGAATTTGCTTGCGCCACTCGGACTCACGACGTTTCCACTCGTTAAGCCAAAGGTCATGCAGTTCGACGGCGGAGGCTGATTCTGGATCGGCCAACGCTTCCGCAATAGTGTGCAACTTACCCCGGGACTCGTTGAGTCGTTTCTTCGCTTCGGAACCGGCGAACTCCTCGTCCAGTGGAAGCGGTTGCGGTCCTGAAAGTCTTCTTTCAATCCAATCCTGCCAAGTTTCTCGGGCAAAATCGTCTTTCCATCGGATCGAGCCCGCCAGGCGTTGCCAGCGGACGAGTGCATCCAACAGAAACTCGATGCGTTGTTCACGATTCAGACCCTCGAAGCGACCACCGGAAATCGGTTTCTCGTCCGTAGTCATCGCATAGGCAATCCTCGCAATATCTCCAAGTCGGCGGAGTCCAAGCCGGGCAACATGTATTGCGTCGCGGTGAAGATCATCGATGCGGGGAGTGTCACCCAACAGTGGCAGGCCGAGAAATTTGCGGAATTCATTAAGCCAATGACACTCACCCACAGTCGCGCGCCGGGCTGCCCGTTCTTCACCTTGTAGCCGGATGACAAATTGTCGCTCCAGCCTTGCCCAGGGCGCGGGGTGGAAGGAGCCGTCGGGGAGAAAATCCGGACCGATGCGGCGGTAAATGACAGTCTCGGTGACACGCAGCCCCTTGTTCCGTCCAGTCTTTTGCCGTTTGTCGGTTTCGTACCGCAAATGCACATAGAGGTCCTCGCAGGTAGGTTCCCGATGCTTCGCCTCTCGACACGCCTGGAGCATTGCGTCCCGGGTGATGGTTTCCCACACCGCGCACGAGGCAGCGTAGCGATGCCCAAGGTCCAGGGACAGAATGCGTAAGCCTGGAAGTCGGGCAAGCTGCAAGCGAGCGCGACCCTTGCGGCCCTGATTTGCGGCATAATCGAGATAGTAGCCACTACGCCCCTTCTTGTAGGCAATACCCTCCGGTAATCCCGCACCGACGTAGTCGAGCCAAGGCCCGTGCGGCCGCAGCTTGGCCGACGTAGTGAGAAACCAATTCAACCGGTCCCACAACTTGCGGGCACGTGGATCATCGCAAAGGCGGTCGAGCTTGTTGTAGTCTGGCCCCATGCGATTGC
>JBJHCD010000756.1:2880-3613 GCA_050485845.1 Pirellulaceae bacterium
CAGCTGGGCACGGGGAACTTGAAGTCGGCCGTTCCAGTCCTTTTGCTGGAATACTTCGGCGACGTTCACGGCCGAACTGACCGATTGATTTGCCGCGATGCGTCCCAAACGGTCGGCGCGGGAAACGGACTCGACCGGAGTTATAGTTCCGAAATGATCCAGGTCGAGGTCGTTCCATAACCGTCGTCCGGACCAGCGAAGCGAAAGTGATTGGATGGAATTGCCGCTCCAGACATCAAGCGTAACGCCGTGTAGATCCGGTTCTTCGCTGATTTGTTGTGACAGTTTCTCGCGTGCCGACGGAGTCTTCGCCGTGGCCAACTTTTTGCGGGCCCTACCTCGACGCTGGGCTGCCTTCAAGATCGAAAAAGTAATGCGCCATCGCGAGTTGCCGTAGTCGACGTAGATGGGGTTCCGCATTGGATCGGGATGGCGGTAGGCGGGAACCTTAAATCGACCTTGATCCTGCACGGCCGTCCTTGCCGCGACGAAGTTCTTCAGAATGCTCACGTCAGCCTTGCCGTCTTGGCCGCGCCAAACGCACGATGCACCATCATCTGCAAGGCAGGGTTGGGGATCGTCGGCATCCTCGTCTCCAAACCCAGCAAAAAGTTGAACATCGCCAAACTTTTCATTGTCGTCGAGGTTACGTTGTACTTCGCGGACTGCGTCGATACGCTGCCTCCGACTTGCGCCCCCTGGAAGAGCGTCCCAGACCTGAACGACCCTATCC
>JBJHCD010000757.1:0-3610 GCA_050485845.1 Pirellulaceae bacterium
ATCCCAGATTACTCCCTTGGCCGGCGGTATTCTCCAAAAGGATTCCGGTGGGAAGCGAGCGAGTTTCAGCCAGGATTTCCTCCAGGGACTCCGCGACATGAGCCAGCCCTTCCGTTTCGCTGGCTGTCGTGTGCGAACCAGGATGCAGCACCACGTGTTCCAGTCCCAGCGCCGCTGCTCGCTGCAATTCGACAATCATCGCGTCAATCGATTTTCTCCGCAGGACATCGTCTGGGGAGGCGAGGTTGATCAGGTAGGAACTGTGGGAGATGGGAAGGCGGAGATGGTGCTTCTGGACACTCTCATGAAAACTGGCGATATCGGCCGGGGAGAGCGGTTTGCCCTGCCACTGGTTGTTGTTCTTGGTGAAGATTTGGACGGTGTCCATTTCCAGTCGGGCCGCTGAGTCGGCAGCCTTGAAGTAACCTCCCGCGATGGATAGGTGGGCTCCCAAAATCGGCATCGTCTCGTCGCTCTCCGCTCGACATGAAACAACGTTTCATGTGAAGTCGCAGTTCAAGTTACGGATCAAGTTACAGATCAAGTCACGGATCTATTCACGGATCAAGTCACGGATCAAGCCACAAAGGTTACTACAGAACGGGGGCCTGGTGGAAGCACGGGGCGAAAGTTGAAGTGGTCGAGGAGTCGCGTTAGACTGTCGCGAAACACTTCCTCATTTTGGAGCGACCCGTGATGAACCGACAGCAGCATTTGAGTCCCGCGATGTCCCCCTGGCAAAGCATCGGTGGGAGAATTTCCCGAGCCATGAGCACCGTGACTCACCTGGTGATGGTGGCGATCTTGGCGGGGCTGGCCGGTGGCCACTTGACGGCGGCCGAACCGGTGGCTCCTCTCGCTTCACCCCCGGATGACGGGAAACTGCGGATCATTGTCTTTGGGGCTCATCCCGATGACGCCGAGTTCAAGGCGGGGGGAACGGCGGCCCTATGGGCCCAGCAGGGGCATCATGTCAAGCTGGTTTCGGTCACCAACGGAGACATCGGCCACTGGCAAATGGCGGGTGGCCCGTTGGCTCAGCGCCGAGAAGCGGAAGTGCAAGCTTGCGCCAAGGTGCTGGGCGTGACCGTTCAGGTTTTGGATATTCACGATGGCGAATTGATGCCGACTCTCGAGAATCGGCGTACGATCACGCGCCTGATTCGTCAGTGGGGGGCGGATATTGTCATCTCTCATCGCCCTTGGGACTATCATCCCGATCATCGATATGTCGGCGTGCTGGTCCAGGATGCGGCCTTCATGGTGACCGTCCCGTTCTTCTGCCCCGACACTCCGCCGCTTCAGAAAAACCCCGTCTTTCTTTTCTCCAGTGACCGGTTCCAGCGTCCCTATCCTTTCCGAGCGGACATCGCCGTGGCGATTGATGATGTGTTTGATCAGAAACTGGCCGGAATCCATGAGCTTGAGTCACAGGTCTATGAAGGGGGAGCCAACGGAAGCGAGGAGTTCGTCCGCTCGGTTCCTCCGGCCGATGACGAGGAGGGACGATTGGCTTGGCTGAGAGAGCGGTGGCAGGGCCGGCAGGGAAACGAGGCGAATCAGCATCGCGAGGCGCTGGTCCGACTTTATGGGGAAGAGCGAGGCCGTGCGGTGCAGTATGCCGAGGCATTCGAGATTTGCGAATACGGACGCCGCCCCTCGGCCGCCGAAGTCCGAGAACTCTTTCCGTTTTTTGACAATCCCTGATCGCCCTCTGTTCATGGCCTCCGGAAAACGGCGTCAAAGTGAACTGATAATCGCCACGAGGAAGAAGAGAAAGAGCAAGGCAAGCACCGCGGCCGTAACGACCACGTGCACCAGGCCCAAAATCTGTCCGGCCCGCGTCATCGACTCCCCTTGTGGGTCACGATGACCTTCGTTGATCTCCCGCAAATCCTGGGAGCCCATGTACCAGGCGATGGCGCCGAACAGGGGACAACTGAAGAACCAACTGCAGAGCCCCAGAATCAGGATGAGAGGCCCACGATGGGGCATCATTCTCATGGAGCGGGTCGAATCGCTCGACCAACCAGAGTCAGTCGCGAAATCCGCTCGGCCGGCCGACGAGGACTTGGCCTGCGAAGTAGCTCGCCCCCTTCCCAGAACCGGATAGACAACATCGGCTGGAATCCAGCCCGATTGTTGGTCGTTTCGCAGGCGACAACGACCGTCAACTCGGCCCTCGGCTACCCAGCCATCGAGTTCTCGGCGATCAACTGGACCGTAAGTCTGCCCGTCATGCCCCTGCAAGAACCACCTCTCCGACGGGGCGGGGCCGGTGCCGCCCGAGTCGCCCCAGGCTCCACCGCTCGGGGGCGATTCTTCACTCGACCTCCATCCTCCCCCATCCCCGTTTGCGGCGGACGGCACGGTATAGATATTTTGGCAAACGGGACACCGGGCCCGCCGACCGGCGAATTCGTCCGCCACTCGGAGCAACTTTCCGCAACCAGTACAGTACGACTCAATCGGCATGAGGGCTCCAACTTGCTGGACGTCGAATCGAGACGTCGGAAAGGAAGCTCACCAAGGAGGGAGACAATGAAAGCGGCGGACTTGAAGGGACATTAAGGAAGACAACCAGGAATAGGGGTCACGAATGGGGGTAAGGCAAGTGGGACCACGAGGGATAACCAAGGATGATAAAGGATGACGAAGAACACCGGGGGACAACGATTGAGAATTCCTTCCGGGAGCCGAACGAGATGATGCCGGCTCGATCATGCCCCGTGGCATGGGCTGTTATTCTGGCCGTCCGCCATCCCTTCGTCAAATCACTTTTCTCCGCGGCTTCGGGATGCTGAATTGCCGAGCGTAAGGGGATTTAGTCCCTCCGAGACACAAGTTTAACGGAATTCTTCTTGCCGGAACGGGAGCAATCGATTTAGAATCGGGGTCAGCGGGGTGGCAGGGAAAGTAATGGAATTAGAAGACTTCGATGTAGAACCTTTTTCTCAGGACGACGGGGAGGGCCTCGCCAATGCTTCGATACTGGGCGTTTGCCGTGCTGGTGGGGCTTGTTCTCTTCGCCGCCTACCGTTGGATACCGGCTTGGTATCGTCGTTGGCAGCACGCCAGGATTCGGCAGGCACAAGAGCTTTTCGCTCGTCGCCGCGAGTGGCTTGAAGCGCAGTTTTTGACCCTGGCCGCAAATAGCGGTAAGCCACGTGGTCTGGAGTGGGTCAATTGCGACTTTGACAACCCTGTCCGTTTCGCCAAGGACCGCGACACGGGGCAGCTACGTGCCCTGGTGGGTGTCACGATCAGTTTTGAAGCCACGGTGGGGGGAGGCATGGAGGATGTCGAGGCCGTCGGCAATCTTCGAGCCGCCACGGCGGTCTTCAAGTGCGAGGATGGTGTTTGGATCACGGAAGGGCGAGCCATCTTTAATCTGAGCCCCGAGCAGGCAATCAAGCATTTTGAACACGAGCTGGAACTGGTAGAGTAACACACGGTTATCAGGTGGGCCGTGGCGTCTCGTCTTCCGAAACGATCGCCACGCGTCGACGAATGAAGCCGGTGGAAGGTCTTCACGAATCGACCTCTTGGTAAGTGGTCGGGATCGGCGAGGGAACAGCCGGTGCTACCAGCGACGGTGTGTGATGCTACG
>JBJHCD010000758.1:0-838 GCA_050485845.1 Pirellulaceae bacterium
CTGTGGTCACACTTTCAAAGAACTTCTCCATGACGGCCCTGGCCGAGGGCATCGAGACCGTAGAACAGTGGGAGTATCTCCGCGACCTTGGTTGTCATTTCGGACAGGGCTACTTTTTCAGCCGTCCCATTCCTGCAGCGGACTTTGAAACACTTCTTATCACTCCGCCGAAGTGGATCGTCCATCAGGGTTAAAGATTCTCTTCCGCCCCTGGAAAGAATCACTAGCTTTTCTGCCGTCCATCCTCCAGTCCTTGACCGAAGAGTCATCGCTGGTATACTCCGTTACAATATCTAAAAGGCGTCACCGGCCCGCAGATGAGAATCGGTAGTTCTGATTTTGCCATTTCGGAGTCCGTCGCTAGGAGAATCGGGTTTTCGGCGTCACAACAAGACCCTTCCAATCACTAAACCCTATCAAGACCAGTACTGCTTGATAGCGTGGAGGAAAAAAACCAATGGTACGTTTCATTTCTAAGTGTATGCCCATGCTCGCTGCGGGCTCTTTTCTCTTTACTGTAGCCTGTGGCGGCGAAACGACGGTCACCACGAATGGTGAGGACCAGAATCGTTTCGAGGATAACCAGAACACTGGTGACGTCCCCGCCGAAACTAGTAACCTCCTCCATGTAGCCCCCTGCGATACCACTTCCTCGTCCTGCGCTCGCACCATGAGCGTCGGTGATGTAATGGAGCTTCAAGTCAGGCTCCTCGATCCCGATGGGAATCCTATTCGCAATGTCTTCATTGAATGGGAAATGAACGTCATCTCTGGCGCTGAAGGAGCCACTCTCGGCGCTCTTCGCTCGACCACAGACAACGATGGCTATGCTTCAGTG
>JBJHCD010000758.1:848-1947 GCA_050485845.1 Pirellulaceae bacterium
TCGGGAAGACAACCCCGCTTCCAATATGGGTTCTCTCTCCGTGGCAGCCACCGTTCGAGATCAGCCTTCGATTTCGGCTCGAAACTTCACTATCGGAATCAGCACCAAAGAAGGTGGTTCCTACATCATCAACTACAATCACTCCGGGGAAGCCACGCCTACTCGCGTGAACACCCTCATTCTTAGTGATACCGTTACCTGTGAAGAAGCCACGGACGAGTTTTTCTCTTCTGGATTCTGGCCTCCCGCACTGGTGACCTTGCCATCGGCTACGGTCTATCCCAACGGCGATATTAGTCAGGTGATCTATCCCCAGGTCTCAAACGGCGAAAAGTTCACCGTCGTGGGGATCGCCCGTCAGACCGTGGGAAGCCGCGACATTGACGTCGCCTATGGCTGCTCGGACAACAACCCCGCTGTGGAAATGGGCCAGGACGTCACGGTCAATATCGATCTCAATGACCACCTGCCTAACATCCGCGGTGTCTACGACGTCACCCATCGCTTTAACCTCGCTGGAGCCCTGCCCGCACCTGTGCAGACAGCCATCCAGCTTATCGATACCCTGGCTAACAATCCCGCGGTCTTTATTCTCGGCTGCCCCACGGCAAACAGCAATAACAATGCTGCTCAATACTGTGATAGCGGCTCCCTTGGCCTCTTAGACCTCCTGATTCAAACAGGCCTTCTTGGCTCCTTTGAAGACACGGTTAACAGCTTTCGCAATGGCCCCTTCTACAACGCCGCTGTCCAATTTTTGAATGAGATTCTCTACGGTAATCCCAACGATCCCAACGATACGGGTATTCTTCCCGGCTGGGCCGCCACGGGTATTACGGCCGCTGGCGATATCACCGCCATGCAGATACTCGATAGAAGCGATTGCGGCGGGATCGACCCACCCGGTTCCTGTCGGGGTAATCAGAACCAGGATCGATCGGTCAAACGCATTCACGCGTTTCAGTTCATTCAGCGCAAGCCGTGCGCGCTGATCGATGGTTTCGGCCGAATTAAGCCCCACGTAGACGCGAATCGGTTCAAGCGGGTTCTCAACGGAAAATGCCGCCAGCTCTTCCGCGTCGGGGCCTTCCGACACGAA
>JBJHCD010000758.1:1957-3608 GCA_050485845.1 Pirellulaceae bacterium
CGCGACCTTGTCTTCCGAGGCTCTCCCAACGGATGAGAGAGGTTGCGCTGCCGGTCCTGAGCGGACTGGACGGCTGCTCCACGCCACTCTCGATCAGGGCGTCGAGCTGCTGAAAAGAGCCATCCGCCACGCGCATTCCGGCCCTGAAGAGAAGGCCATTGGCGAGCGACCAGAATATGGCTACCGCGACGACGAAGCCGAGGACATTGGCGACGCGGTGCGGGATAACACGCTTGAAGCGTCCCGAGGCCAGGCGGAAAGTCCATTGAAAGAGCCGCGCAACGGCAATCGCGACAGCGAAAACGGTCAAGGCAACGAACGCGACGTAGAACGCCTGGGTTTCCTCGACCGGTTCCAGCTCCATGAGGACGCGAATCGAATTTTGCCATTCCGGCGCCCGCCACAGGAATAACAGCACCGCCCCTGCACAGACCAACGACGCTATTGCGGATAAGGCCCAGCTGGTTCTTCCCGAAATTACCGGCAACTGCAGATATCTCCATACCCAGCGGAATCCGACGCCGATGCCGTATCCGGCGGCAAAGGAGAGTCCGGAAACCATTCCCTGCATCAGCGGGGGGCGCGGAAGCAGACTCGGCGTCAGGGATGCGGCGAAGAAAACCGTGCCCAGCAGGACGCCTGTGATGCACAATGAATTCGCAAGTCGGATGGTTAAACGCCAAGCCATCTGTCACTCTCTTTTCCCGAGAGGAAGCCGGTTCCTGGTACCCGGCCCGCCGGGAACACTCTTTTCGGGCTACGGCAGTCACTCACGCCGGAACGGCTACCCCCGGGTCGCGTTCTGCAGTCCGGGTCAGAACCGAGACCGGAAAATCCTTAAGGACCGCAGCGAGATCCAGAATCCCCGCTTCGGCGGCAAGCCGCTCGCCGGTAAGGATGTTTTCCCACTCCGCGACGCTCCGATCCAGTTCTAGGGCGGTGTCCGCCCACCTGGAGGCTGCTACGAGAGGCAGCGTCGGATCATCGAGCATTCCGGCGACGAGACGGGGGACCACGACCACGATGCCCTCATCGCTCCACGTACGGGCGAAAGACAGGACGTTGTCACGGCGTGCTCCGTGGACGTCAATGGCTGCCGGTGCCCCTTCCGCGAACAGGGCGGGGCGTTCCTTGCGAAACGCCAGCATGCGTGCAATCAGGGCCTGCTTCACCGTCCCGTCCCGCCAGCGAAGGAGGAGCTGCGGCAACGGCTCGTGCCGGTTCTCCGCCAGAGTTCCGGCCAGGTGCTCGAAGTCTACCGGCCGCCGGTTGTCCGGGTCGACGAGGCTGAAGTCCCAAGTCTCGGTTCCCTGATATATATCCGGCACACCCGGCGCAGTCAGCTTCAGCAGAGTCTGGGCGAGGCCGTTGATCGCCCCGGCCGCCGCTATCCCGTTCTGAAACGCGACGAGATCGCCGAGAAACCCCGGTGAACGCGTTGCGTCCATCACAGCGCGAACGAACCGCTCGGTTGCGGTTTCATACGCTTCGTTCGGTGCGGCCCAGCTGGTATTCAGTTTCGCCTCGCGGCTTGCCTTCAGCATGTAGTCGACGATGCGTGAGGTGAACGCGCCGCGCCCTGCGGCATCGTCGACCACGCGCCCTATTGGCCTAGTGCCGACCAGCGTCTGGTAGAGCAGGGATTCATCGT
>JBJHCD010000759.1:0-3605 GCA_050485845.1 Pirellulaceae bacterium
CTTGGTTCGGATGGTCCAGTGTGCGATACTCATGGCAGGGCCCCAGCCCAGTGATGTGGCCATTCTCATGAGACGGCGCCGGCACCTTTGCCAGGTTGATACCGAGTGGACGAGAGTGCCGGCGGGGCGTGCCGGCAGGGCGGCCTAGCAGGTCGTGCCGGCCCGGCGCGCGTGGAGCAGCAGCCTGAAGAGCGGGAACAGCATGGAAAACATGAATAGCGGGACGAATGCGTTAAGTAGCTGGCTATTTGGGTTGGGTGGCATCGCCCTGCTGGTCGTTCTGGGGGCCGTGCTCTTGCGTGGCGATTTGCCCCACTCTTGGCCTTTGGGGCAACGCTCGATGGAGCCGAGATTTCCCGACGGGCTCCAGGTGCTGGCCGAACTGGCTCGGGAAGGGGAGGGGGGGCCGGCGACGTCGGGCTCCGATCCCGCTCGGCTCCGCCGGATCCGATCCACGCCGATGCCGGAGTTTAACCGTCCCGTGCTGTTTCACACGCCCGAGGCGGATGCGATCGTCTCGGCACTCGAGATATTTCCCCCCGACCACCCCCTGAACCAACTCGTGGAAGACTGGCCCTTGCATCCCGATTCGGACCGGATTATCGAATCGGTCGGTGCCGACAAACCGTTTCGTTACAATCCGGACATGGGCTATGTCTTGGTTCCTCCCGATCAGGCTCGAGTGGAAGTTGACGTCGTTCAATACCCGGGGGAGTCGGATGAGGGGCCATTTCCCGTGCCGGAAAACATTCCGATCGAGGGTTGGCCGGCCAGTTATGATCGTGATGGGAGGTCAATCTCGCTGGAGGACCTGCAGCGAAACACTCGCAACGAGCGAGGTGATCGGCATGGGATCGTGGTCGATCCCGTCAATCGTCAGCTGTACGAGTTTTTCGTGCTCCGCCTGACGGATCGAGGCTGGCAGGCCGATCAGGCGTCGCATTTTGATCTGGCCACGGGAAAGGCTCGCCCGGATGGATGGACCTCGGCCGACGCGGCCGGCCTGCCGATTTTTCCGCTCACGGTTCGTTACGATGAACTGGCGCGAGGAGTGATCGACCATCCGCTCCGAGTGACGATACGCAATACTCGGCGAGCCTACGTTTATCCGGCAACGCATTTCGCCAGCCGGCACACCAATGAGGAGTATCCGCGGATGGGGGAGCGGTTTCGGCTGCGGAGCGATTTTGACGTGAGTCGATTTTCGCCCGAAGTCCGAACGATCCTGATCGCATTGAAGCGATACGGCATGATCGTCGCCGACAACGGAATCGAATGGGCGGTCTCCGTGACTCCCGATCCCCGCATCCCGAATCTCCACGCGGAACTGCGACGCGTCCGCGGTCGTGACTTCGAAGTGATACAGGCCCCTGAAACGAATCCCTGAGGATGGAAGCCTCAGGTGCCGAATTCGGGGCGGCGGCGTCCAAGTTGTGATTGGAGTCGCTGCACGATGCTGCTGTGCATCTGGCTGACTCGACTTTCGCTGAGATCCAGCGTGGCGCCGATCTCCTTCATGGTCAGCTCTTCGTAATAATAAAGAATGATGATCAGCCGTTCGTTGCGATTCAGTCCCTTGGTGACCAGTCGCATCAAATCATTCTTTTGAACTCGGCGAGTCGGATCTTCGCCCCGCTTGTCCTCGAGAACGTCGATTTCCCGAACGTCCTTGTAGCTGTCCGTCTCGTACCATTTCTTGTTCAGGCTGATCAGGTTGACGGCATTGGCTTCGAGCACCATTTTCTCGAGTTCTTCGACACTCAAGTTCATGTGCTCGGCCAATTCCACTTCCGTCGGATGCCGACCGAGGCGGGCTTCCAGCGTCTTGGTCGCCTCACCCAGTTTGCTGGCCTTGGACCGAACGAGTCGTGGGACCCAGTCCATGGTTCGAAGTTCGTCGAGCATTGCACCGCGAATTCGAGGGACGCAGTATGTTTCGAATTTGACACCCCGCGTCAAGTCAAACGCATCGATGGCATCCATCAATCCGAAGACACCCGCCGAGATCAGGTCGTCCAGTTCGACCCCTTCCGGCAAACGGGCCCAGATCCGTTCGCCGTTATATTTAACCAGCGGCAGATACTGTTCCACCAGGCGATTTCGCAATTCCTTGCGACTGCTGTCCGCCTTGTAGGCTTTCCAGACTTCCTGAATATCTTCCGCCGGCGCAATGGTCGTAGCCATTCAATCCTCCGTGATTGGCCTGCATCACTGCAGAATCTCTTTTTCGAGTTCCATCTCGCGGAGCCTCCCCGAAGGAAGACTCCCCACACCGCAGCGATCTTCGCTCGTAGTTTTCTTCTCCCGCTTCCCCAGTACCATAGGAGTCCGACGAGTCTGGACATGGTACATACGGTGGTGCTGCCACCCTCCAATCTCCGTACGGTCTTCATGACCACCAGAGAATCCGCCGTCAAAGTCTCGTTAATCGATGCAATGTGACGGATGGATACGTGGCACGGCGCCTTCCGACTATCGGCATTTCCCCAGGGCGGGGTTAAGTATTTTTTTCATTCTGCTATCGGTACCTCGAATAAACGAACGTTCTACTTCACATCTGCCCCCGGGAGTTTCCCGGTTGTTTCTCATTGTTTCGCGTTTTTCCGGCTTCACGTCTTCCCGGCCTTTTGGTTTCCGGGCGGTTTGGTTTCCGAGCGGCTCGGTTTCCCGGCATTGCCCCGTCACGAACGGACCTTTGCCATCGCCATCGCGGGAACCCGTGGGCGGGTTGTCAACCGGTCGGCTCGTTTGCGAGCCGCTGGGTCATGTCCATCCCCCTCGGCGGTGCGCCAAGCGTGGCTGGAGTGATTCGGCAAGCTGTCCCATGGCCGCGGCAGCCGGTGAATCCGGATGTTCCAGGACCAAGGGATAAGATTTTGGGGCATGATCACGCAGATGAGCATCCAGCGGGATCACGCCGAGTAGTTCCAGTTCGCGATTCAGGAATCGCTGACAGGTTCCGGCCAGTCGTCGGTGGACGTCGGCTGCACGCGAAGGGTCATCGGCCTGATTGACGACCAGGTGCAGGCGCGGGGCCGCGCCGGCTTCCTCTTTAATCGCCTCGTATGTTGCCAGCGCCGAACGATTGTCCGGAGTGGTGACCAGGATTCCCAGGTCGACTGTCTGCCAGATTTCCGGAATCCGAGGACCCGGGGAGGGGCCCAGGTCCAGCAGCACGACTTCCGCGTGTCGCCCAAGGGTTCGGAGCTGGCGCCAGAATCGTCGAGGCCCTCGGAGGTCGGACCAGTTGGGAGCTTCCGGTGTCGGAACGCTTGGTAGGAGCAGGATTCCGGCGGGACCGGCGACCAGCACTTCATGGACATCGCGTCGGGCAGCCAGAATGTCGGCCACGCCGGCCTGGGGTCGAGTCCCGCAGTATGTGCCCAGTTCGGCACGCTGAAGATCCGCATCGACCGCCACCACTCGCACGCCGAGTTCCGTGAGCGCCACGGCTAGATTGATCGCGATTGTCGTCACTCCCGCCCCTTGTTGGGCACCCACAAGCGCGACAATGCAGGGAGCAGGTACGTTCGAACCAGGTTCTCGCTGGCCGCGTCCGGACAGATGGGTCCAGGCCACCGTGGTATGTTCTCTCACCCTCTTCC
>JBJHCD010000760.1:0-3605 GCA_050485845.1 Pirellulaceae bacterium
GTCCAGGTTCATGACCTTGTTCCAGACGGAGACGAAGTCTCGGACGAACCGCTCCTCGCCGCCGTCACTCGCGTAAACCTCCGCAATCGCTCGCAATTGTGAATTCGAGCCGAAAACGAGGTCCACCCGAGTGCCGGTCCACTTCACTTCGCCCGACTCGCGGTCGCGGCCTTCAAAGAAGTGGTCGCACATCTCCGACTTCGACCACTCCAGGTTCATGTCCAGCAGGTTGACAAAAAAGTCGTTCGTCAACGCCTCCGGATTCTCCGTGAAAACTCCAAGTTGCGCCAGCGGACCACTTCCCGCGTTGGTGTTCAGCACCCGCATGCCACCGATCAGGGTGGTCATCTCCGGAGCGGTCAGCGTCAGCAGCTGAGCACGATCGACCAACAGTTCCTCGGCCGGCCGATCGATCTCCCGAGCGACATAGTTGCGGAAGCCATCCGACTTGGGCTCGAGCACATCAAATGATTCGGCATCCGTCATCTCGTCGGTAGCATCGGTGCGACCTGGGGCGAACGGAACCTCGACATCATGCCCCGCCTTGCGAGCTGCCTCTTCGATGGCGGCACAGCCACCCAGCACAATCAGATCGGCCAGAGAGACTCTCTTGTCACCCGTCTGGGCGTCATTGAAGTCCTCCTGGATTTTCTCCAGGACTTGCAGCGATTTTGCCAACTGGTCGGGCTGATTGACTTCCCAGTCTTTTTGCGGAGCGAGTCGAATTCGAGCGCCATTGGCTCCACCTCGTTTGTCGCTTCCACGGAACGTCGAGGCGGATGCCCAGGCCGTGGAGACCAACTCCGAGACGGATAGTCCGGAGTCCAAGAGCATGGCTTTCAGCTCCGCAATCTCTTGTTCGCCAATCAGTTCGTGATCCACGTCCGGGACAGGATCTTGCCACAGCTGCGGCTCGGCCACGTCCGGTCCGAGCAATCGAGAGTGAGGTCCCATGTCACGATGGACCAGCTTGTACCAAGCCTTGGCAAATGCCTCTTGGAACTCGTCGTGGTTCTCATGGAATCGCTTGGCAATTTCGCGGTAAGCCGGATCGGTTTTGAGGGCCAAGTCCGTCGTGAACATCATCGGGGCATGAGTCTTCGAGGGATCGTGAGCGTCGGGGACGGTTCCCTGAGCCGATTCCTCCTTGGGAGTCCACTGCCACGCTCCGGCCGGGCTCTTTGTCAGTTCCCACTCGTAGCGAAACAGATTTTCCAGGAAACCGGTAGACCACTCGGTCGGAGTCGAAGTCCAGGCGCCTTCTAGTCCGCTGGTGATGGTATCACCCGCTTTTCCCGACCCAAATTTGTTTCGCCATCCGAGTCCCTGTTCTTCCAGTCCGGCGGCTTCGGGCTCGGGACCAAGGTTGTCCGCGCTGGCGGCGCCATGGGCTTTTCCAAAGGTATGTCCGCCGGCGATCAGCGCCACGGTTTCTTCGTCGTTCATCGCCATGCGGCCGAATGTTTCCCGGATATCCCGAGCGGCGGCCAGCGGATCGGGTTCACCATTCGGTCCTTCCGGGTTAACGTAGATCAGGCCCATCTGAACGGCTGCCAGGGGATTTTCCAGATCCCGTTCACCGCTGTATCGCTTGTCGCCCAACCACTCGCTCTCCGGTCCCCAATAGACATCCTCTTGAGGTTCCCAGACGTCTTCGCGGCCACCGGCAAACCCCATTGTCTTAAAGCCCATCGACTCCAGGGCCACGTTTCCCGTCAAGATCATGAGGTCGGCCCAGGAAAGCTTGTTGCCGTACTTCTGTTTGATGGGCCAGAGGAGTCGTCGCGCTCGATCGAGGCTCACGTTGTCGGGCCAGCTGTTCAGGGGGGCGAACCGCTGTGTCCCATAACCGGCCCCGCCTCGACCATCACTGACTCGGTAAGTACCCGCACTATGCCAGGCCATGCGGATGAAGAGGGGGCCGTAATGCCCGTAATCGGCTGGCCACCAATCCTGGGAATCGGTCATCAACTCCCGGAGGTCGCTTTTGACGGCCTCCAGGTCGAGTTTTTGGAATTCCTCGGCGTAGTTGAACTCTTTGCCCAGCGGATTCACTTTGGCCGAGTTCTGGTGAAGGATTTTCAGGTTCAGTTGGTTGGGCCACCAGTCACTATTCGACATGGCCCCGGCCGCCGTATGGCGAGCCGACGCGGGCCTCAGGGCCCCCATCACGGGACAGTTTGCAGCGGCATCCACGCGCTGATCTCCTTCTCGATTAGCAGTTTGTTCACTTGAATTCGCTCCATTCGCCTGCCCGCCAGGTTCCGCGGCGGCGGCGGGTCGCGTCGTCAGGCCCGCGGACGTCAGTAGCAATGCCCCGGCACATAACAACGAAATGGTTCGTCGAGTCATCGGTTTTCTCCTTTCTGGAAGTGTTCCGCGAGAATTTCAGGCCAGATCCCGCGGAGTTCACCGTGAGGGTGACGTCGTCGGCAAGACCTGTCCCAATCGTTACAGTATTGCAGAGTCAGGCGGCCGTGCCCAATACATTCCAATTCTTGCATTCATGCATCCCATGCATCGCTGGACGAGGGGCCTCTATGGATTTCGATCAGTTGCGGTACTTTCTCCGCGTCGCGGAGCGGCAGAATTTTACCCGAGCCGCGGAGGATTTAGCGATTTCGCAGCCCGCCCTCAGCCGTTCGATTCAAAAGCTGGAGGAGGAACTCGGTCAGCCGGTGTTTGAGCGAAAAGCCCGCTCTCTCTCATTGACCGACGCGGGGAGGCTGCTGAGAGCCCGAGCCCGCCAGGTATTGACCATCATCGAGGACACAAAGGCGGAGATAACCGACGATGGACAACGTGGCCGGGTCCGCATCGGGGCAATACCCACCGTTGCCCCTTTTTTCCTTCCCGAGGTGCTGCGGACATTTTCTCGAGAGTTTCCGCTGGCCACGCTCATCGTGCAGGAACAGACGACCGACGCCCTAATCAAGTGCTGCACGCAGGGGGAGATTGACCTCGCCATTCTCGCCATGCCCGTTCCGGCGAAGTATCTCGAGGTCGAGGAGTTGTTCGAGGAAGAGTTGTTGCTGGTGCTTCCGCCCGATCATCCGCTGGTGAATAAGGAGAGAATTCGGCTCGGCGACGTCGAGTCGTATCCCTTCGTGCTGCTCGATGAGGCCCACTGCCTTTCGGACAACATCGCCTCCTTTTGCCGCCGGCGTTCCTTTCAGCCGGTGGCCGTTGAGCGAACAAGCCAACTGGCAATGGTCCAGGAGTTGGTTTCGCTTTCGCACGGCGTATCGATGATCCCCGAAATGGCTCGGCAATGCGATCAGAGTGACCGCCGAGTTTATCGATCGCTCACCGGCCGCAAGCCGACTCGAACCGTCGCAATCGTCTGGAATCCCTACCGCTTTCAAAGTCGACTCGTCAAAGCCTTTTGCGAGTATCTGCGCCGATAGTCGATCGTCAGGTGAGTCGTACTCGTACTCGAAAAAGAATCCAATCGGTGTCTTCGGATCTCACGCTGGCAATCGACGAATGCGATTCCGAGACCAAACGCTCCCCAAGGCAATCGGGTGAGCTTTTGCGGCCTCGGAACGTTCCACGGAAATGACGTTTCAGGATTCGGCCGCGGGAATCTTTCGTTCCTGGCCTGT
>JBJHCD010000761.1:0-3600 GCA_050485845.1 Pirellulaceae bacterium
AGGACCGAGACCAGGGCAGAGACAGAGCGGAAACCGAAGTCGAGTAGGAACAGAATAGGAAAGGACATGACGCAGAGTGCAGCGGGGATGGCCCCCGGAATCGCCGGCGAGCCGTACGACGTGGTGGTGATCGGCACGGGGCCGGGGGGCGAGGGGGCCGCGATGCAGGCCTCCAAGGGAGGTTTGCGAGTTGCGGTTGTCGAACGGCACACGAGCATTGGGGGGGGATGCACGCACTGGGGCACGATTCCCAGCAAGGCCCTCCGATTCTCGATTTACCAGATGCTCGAAATCGGTAACCATCCGCTGACTCGAGTTGCCTTGCAGGGAATCCGCTCGTCATTTCCAGAACTTCGCCAAGGCGCTCAGCGGATCATTGAACGACAAGTCGATGTCCGACAGGGATTCTACCTCCGCAATCGAGTTCCGGTGATTCATGGCCGAGCCTCTTTTCTGGATCCCCACACGATCGAGGTGGAAGACCAGGCTGGCGGCGTTCAGCTCCTTCCCGCTCGGCATGTCGTCGTCGCCACCGGCTCGCGACCCTATCGGCCTCCCGATGTCGATTTCTCGCATCCCAGGGTATTTGACAGCGATACGATCCTGGACCTCCCCTTCACGCCCCGGTCGATCACGATTTATGGTGCTGGAGTCGTGGGATGCGAATACGCCTCCATGTTTCGCAACTTGGGCATTAAGGTGAATTTGGTCAACACGCGCGAGAAGTTGCTGGAGTTCCTCGATGACGAGATCATCGACGCCCTCAGTTATCACATGCGGGACTTGGGAATCTTGATTCGCCACCGGGAGACCTACGATCGAGTGGAAGGGTGTGCCGACGGGGTCATCTTGCATTTGAAGAGCGGCAAGCAACTGAAGACCGATGTCTTGCTATGGGCCAATGGCCGGAGCGGAAACACGGAGACCTTGGGGCTCGAGTCGATCGGGCTCACTCCGACGTCCCGAGGTCACCTGCAAGTAAACGATCACTTTCAGACTCGACTTCCCCACATCTATGCCGTGGGGGATGTGATCGGCTTTCCTTCCCTGGCCAGTGCCGCCTACACGCATGGCCGCCATGCCGCGCGGCATATTGGAGGGGAACCTGATAATCCTCGAGTCATGGACGTGCCGACGGGAATCTACACCAGCCCGGAGATCAGTTCGGTGGGCCGGACCGAGCGGGAGTTGACGGTGGCCAACATCCCCTATGAAGTCGGGCAGGCTCAGTTCAAGAATCTCGCTCGGGCCCAGATCATGGGACGCACGGTCGGGATGTTGAAATTGCTCTTTCACCGGGAGACGCTTGAACTGCTGGGGATCCACTGTTTTGGACCGAATGCCGCGGAGATTGTCCATATCGGGCAGGCCATTCTCGCTCAGCCCACTCCCCACAATTCACTGCTCTATTTCATCAACACCACGTTCAATTATCCGACCATGGCCGAGGCGTATCGAGTGGCCGCTCTGAATGGATACAACCGGCTGTTCTAATGGATTGGGCGATGCGCTGAACGGTAAGTCGTGTGGTGTGAGTGGTTCATTGGCCTTGGCACCAACGTCAAGAAGTGGGTGGGAGAATTGTGGCTCGACTCTCTCCGAGTCGAGGGTGCAAGGACTCTCCCCGAGTCCGTCGCGGCTCTACATCAAGTCAGGTCCACCGGATTCAGTTGAAACTAACGAATGAGCAGACTCAAGCAGGTCGGCCCTCCTTCCATCTTGGCGAATTCCGAGAGGGGAACGGTGGCGAGCGAGTATCCCTCTCGGTCCAGTAACTCGGCCGTCTCCGCATGTTCCGCCGCCAGGCCGATGCGATCGTGAATCACGACAAAGTTGGCTCCCCAAGGTTCGGATGGGGGGACGACGAGTTGAGCAAACGGCTGAAGCGGACGGGTATCGAGCCAATCGGGATTGAGAAGCAGGCGGCCATCGGGGAGCGCGCAGCAGGCCGTCTTCAGGTGGAGGGCACCATGGACCGGGACCGGCACGACTTGGTAGCCCAGCGGTTGGACGAGCTCCTGAAGGGCCTGGATACCGGCCAGGTCGGTTCGAGGTGATTGGCCAATGAGGATGGTTCGACCCGTCACCAGTACGTCTCCCCCTTCGATCCGGGCGGGAGGGGGAATGCTCGTTACCTCGCGATGGGACTTCAGGATCGGCCCGATTCGCTCGGTTTCCCCCTGGCGCGAGCGGGTTCCCATCGATGTGATGATCGCCAATTCGTCCAGCACGATGGCCGGATCTTCCACAACCACGGAGTCGGGAAACTGCGAGCAAGCCTCGAGTCGATCGACGGCCGCGCCGAGTTGCCTGAGTAGGTGGCAGTAGGCGTCATGTTGTCGGTTGGCCGTTTCCCATGCGACTTGCTGCCAGGGAACGTAGGTTCGCTGGCCATCGGAAAGTGACGTGGGAGGAGCAGAAGTCAGGGCAAGCATTGGTCAGCGGAGAGTACCTTGCGTTACGTCGCCGTGGAAGTCGGTGGTGGTGGGGGCGAAACGGCCGATATTCCGGCCGGCGGATTCGACGATGGGATCCTCTTCGGAGTAAACTTCGGAGTAACCTTCGGGATAACCTCCGGGAAAATCTTCGGTGGTTTTCTCGGGGTCAGGGCTCGGGAAAGAAGTCCAGCGAGACATCTTGAAGATCATTCTCGCGTTCAATGGCTCGAGCCAATTTGGGACGATCCTCCGGGCTGACCACGAATAATTGCTCGGGAAACCGGCGATGACGCACCATGTCGCTAAAGATCGCCTCGCTCTGATAAAGGTTCAGGCCCATCCCCGCCAGATACTGCAGACGGAGATTGCGATCACGATTGATTTCGGCGTCCGCCAGCCACTCGGTAAGATCGCCGGCCTGTCCCGCGTACATTCCCAGCAGTTCGATCGCCGACGGAATGCCGACCGAACGGAGCGACACGGCCACCGACTTGTGGTCATCACGATCAAGCCGAGCTTGCAGGGCCTCGACGTCGATCGGTTGTTGGTCGAGTTGCCCGAACAGGATGGTGTCATATCCGGCGCCTCGATCGTCGTTGCTCCAGATGGTCCCCTCGGGAAATGCCTCCATGAACGTTGCGATTTCGCTCTTCACCGCCTCGGGGCTACTTTCGTACAGGGGGACCCACTGCGTCACCACCCCATGAGGATTCAACCGCTGCTTGCAGAGTTCGAAATACTCGCGGGAGTAAAGCGACGCAGCTCCCTTGACCCAGGGGTGAATCGGATCGGACGTGATGATGTCGAACTTCTCCC
Source organism: Pirellulaceae bacterium (assembly GCA_050485845.1). GTDB lineage: Bacteria > Planctomycetota > Planctomycetia > Pirellulales > Pirellulaceae > JBJHCD01. The sequence continues at coordinate 3,255 of JBJHCD010000761.1, forward strand.
GCGTGGTCAGAATGTAATGGCGAGCATCGTCATGCACGATTTCCACTCGTGGATCCTGCATGACATTGAAGTTTTCCTGCCCGAAGTAGGTGGCCGCGGCGGGAGGAATCAGGGATTCGATTTCGCAGATCACAATCCTCTCCACCTCGGGATGAATCACAAAGGAGCCTGCCGTGACCCCGGCGCCACAGCCCACGATTAGGACCGACCGGGGATGGGGATGCAGGAGGGCCGAGATGTGACCGAGTGTGCGTTGGAGCCGCATGTCCATCCGTTCGCTCGAGGCCACCACCTTGCCGCTGACATGAAATCGCCGAATGCCATTCGGGAGGTCGGAAATGGCGAT
>JBJHCD010000762.1:0-3595 GCA_050485845.1 Pirellulaceae bacterium
GGTGCGCTCACCCGTCTCCTTGATCCCGATACCGTGCTTCGTACGAAGATTCTCGAGTTCGTCCAGAAGGGAGAGTTTGGGCTCGCCTCCGGGCAGAAGCCGGATGGGTCGTACGACCGCGTTTGGTTCGCGGACGACGTGACTGCCGAGGAGGTATCATTTGAATCTGGAGTGTTCCTCCTGAAGAAGAAGAGGGCTTCGGCACTCAAGGCGGGAACCCCCGAGCCGGAGCTTGATCCGGCGCCGCCCCCCGATCCCGGTCCAGGGCCAGGTTCGCAATCAAGCCCTGGCCCGAGCCAAGAGCAGGACGCCGAGCCTTCCCCTCCCGAAAGCCAGGTGCTCCGGCTCACGGGCAAGATTCCCCCCGAAATGTGGAACCGCCTTGGAACGAGAGTCCTTCCGAAGCTTCGCGCCGGGGGCGACCTGCAGGTCGGTGTGGACTTTTCAGTCACCGTACGAACGGACGTCTCGCAGTCCCTGAAGAGGGACCTCGAGCAAATCCTCGAAGACCTAGGCATCTCGGACCAGATAACTCTGCAGTCCGAGCACGATTGACACTGGGGTGGGCAGCCTCTTCGGAGCGGTTTCCCGCCGGTGGATCTTCTATCTATCTCTCTTGCTGTCCGGCACTCGAACGTTGGCTCGACCTCGACTCCCTACCCGCGCCAATGCGACTACGATCGGACTCTTCCGGTCAACGGACTGAGGACTGTACATGGTTCAACGCATCAAAGCACATTCAAAGCCCGCTATGGTCGTCTCGAAGGAGTCGGCCGACAACGACAAGCTGGTCTACATCCTGTGCGCGAGCCGGAGGGTAAAGTATCAGCGAGGCTCCAGTTCGATCGTCTACATTGGCACCACAGAGAAGGGAATCACGCGGATGGCGGTGAGCGTTGCCGACCGAGCCGCGGACATTTTCGGACTCGGGCGCATAAAGGAGTTTCAAGCGTATGTCATTACGTGTACCCCAAAGCGCGGTGTAGCAACTTGGAGAAAACTCGAGAGGGCGCTTCTGATTGCCTTTGTGGAGAACTACGGGGAGCCGCCCAGTTGCAATGGCACCGGGCAAGGCATGGAGGACAACGGCGAGTTCACGCTTTTCGCTCGCACGCGCATCGACTCGGTTCTCGAACAATACGAAGATGCGGTCAATATTCAGGGAGTCGAGTGAGGCGCAATTCTTTTGCATGCCGGTTGAGAGCGTGTCTCCTGAGTAACTGCCCTCGGGCGCTGCACCAGCGAGCACGTCTCGACGAGCCCGCCGCGACCGCGCTGGGGGTCTTCGACCGAATCGCCGACAACTTGGTGCCGCAGTTCGACGGCCACGACGGCCCGCTGCCGACCGCCTACGACGAGGACGGCGAGGGGCTGGCCGTTGCGTTGAAACTAGTCCTGATCCTTGCCCAGGACGAGCCCGAGTGGGCGCTCCTCGACACCGTGCTGCACGAAGTCGGGCATGCGGTCTATGCCGCCGGCGAGGCCGCCGACCGCGTCGCGTGGGACGCCGCCTACCACGACCTGCTCGCCCGCCGGGCGGCGGACGAGGATGCCGCCTACCTGCTCAAGTACGGCGCCGAAGAAGCCTTCGCCGAGATGTTCGCCCACGAGGTCAAAGGCCTTTGGGGAGCTCCCCAATCCGACCTTGCGTCCGTGTTCCGCCAGGTGATTGGGGGGGGGCGTCGCTCCACCCAGACTCCGCCGGCCGCTTCGCCCGGCACGGCCGGCAGAGCAGAACGTTTCTGGGGCCCGAGATCCCGCCCGACTGGGATACCCCCTAGAAGGCCCGGTCCGCAGCGCTCCGATCAAAGTCTATGGGCACATACTATTGGGCGGAAGCGTCACCGGGCCGGCTCGCAGCGTGTCCCCGTCGACGTCGCGGGAGACAGTGGCGCTATTGAAACACCGCCGCGTCGACGTCCCGAACCTGGAGCGAACCGTGTTTTCATTTGGCTGCCCTTTACAGCCCTCACTTCAACGACAAAGGCTCTCACATGCCTCAACGCCTCGCCGTCGCGTAGCTCGACGACTTCGCTCGCGGGAATCGGGTGTGGTTTGCGATCGTCTGTCCGGTATACCAGGATAGGTGTGCCCTGGCCCCGAATTACAAATCCAGCAACCAGGATTGTGGTAGGCGCGTAGAATCTGACTACCGTGTATCGAAGACCAGACCCCCAAGGATTAGTGGGTATTGGACTCAGCTTGCGAGTTCATACCAGGATAAGGGGGTCCGCGGGAAACGGTGGTGGCAGCGAGTAGCGATTCTGAAAGCGGTATACCAGGATAGAGGGGTCGCCACTCCGAGTAAGATTTGGACACTAGGGCTTGTGTGCCTGCTTGATGAGAGTCGCGATAGAAGTCGTTGCCGTAGAGCTCGAATGATCAAGGCGTCTCGGAACACATAAGTCTGCAGTAGGTAACGCCCGCTGGCACGGGGGCTCCCTGTTAGGCGGGAGGGCGGCCTCGGCGTACCAGATGGTGGGAAGTGGGCCCTTGGGCAAGCGTATCCTCCTCGTACCGCTTCGCCAAGTTGGATTTGGACAACCGCGCGCATGTCCCCATTGAAGTGCCTCACCAGCCAGCCCGTCGCGGTCCGCTGCGTACGTCGCCTCATCGGCGGGGAGGACCTGGCTATCTAGCAATTCTAATGAGGTCATTCCCTGGGCGTCGGTCGCAGCAAGCCGGGTGGCCGCCCTTGTTTACGATTCTTCTGCTTGCAACTAGTTGAAAACGGCGCCAACGTCAGGGAGAATGTGCCGCCCGATGCGCAGATGCTTCTAAGGCCGCCATTAACTCGCGGCTGATGTTATCTGCGATGCCATTCCTGCAACCGTCCGCCGTTTACACACACGGATGGAATGCGTTTCCTACGAGTGGAGGCCCACCTTGATAGCTCCAGAATTCTTCTATCTATTTTCACAAGATAGTGATGCCGATGACGTAGTCGACGCATTCCGGAACCAAAATGACGTTCAATGGGACTACGAATTCGTGAACTACGGTCGCCAGCTAAATGCGGGTGATTGGATATTCTTGGTCCATAAGAACTTTAAGAATTCTAACGGCGGCGCCATATTTGCGTTGGCAGAGGTTGTCGACCCCAATCCAACGACTCGGGATGACCAAAACCGTCAACAGTATTCGCCCAAGATTGTTCCTCACATTCTCCGAATCATGACTATCGATGAGTTGCGTAAGCACACCGCATTGGAAGCATGTGGGACGCTAACTGAATATCGCCAAGGAACACTTCAGCCGCTGGACGGCTTGGGCTCCGAAATTCTGAAGGTGTATCTGGCGTAGCAATTCGCGAAATTTAGCAGGTAGGTTTCACGGTATGTATTGCATTGGGCGGATCTTCGTGAAGTCGCGCCCCGCCCAAGAGAGAGCATCTTGTGGGGCATGGCTCTTCCTTCGTGACGTAGAGAATCTCCGTGGGCACCGGGTTGTGTCTACGACCGAAACAATTACGAAGGCCGGACTCTAAGACTCCTCGGCCCGCCTTCTTCCTGCGGAAACGGTGGTCATCATTCGTACGGGCGCGTCCATCGGAAAGGCGGCGATTCTAGACCGGCCGATGGCGACCAGCCAGGAC
>JBJHCD010000763.1:0-3590 GCA_050485845.1 Pirellulaceae bacterium
GTGCACGCCCTCTGCGGCGACGAGTTCTACGACCGCTTCGTGCAGCATGCCAGCGTGCGCCGCACCTATGAGAACTGGGCGGCGGCGGCCGATGTCCGCGGGCGCCTCGACTTCGAGTCCTTCCCGAGGGGCCCGAGTATCCACTGCGGGTCACGTTGTTGCGAACGGGAGATGCCTGGTGGTTGGCCGTGCAGGGGGAGTCATACAGTTTGCTTCAAACGAAGCTTCGGGCCGCTTTCCCGGGCCGACCGCTGGTGGTGATCTCGCTGGCACATAGCTGGGGCCCAAGTTACCTGCCGACTCGAGAAACCTACGGTCGCGGCATTTATCAAGAGAGAATTGCCGTGCTCGCTCCAGGCAGCTTGGAGCAGTTGATCGAGCAGCTCGAGAAATTCATGAACGTCTAATCGCATTTCTCGGTGCACTGGAGGCACCCGTGACGACTCGGGGAGAGATACGATCGCTTCCCGGCGATGGTTCCCAATAGCCGAAGGCGATGAGGAGAGCCGATGGTGGCGAAGCTCAGCCCAGACGAGAATCCCTATCAATCTCCGGCCGAGGTGACTTGGGTCGAACCGGTGGACCAACAGCGGCGGCTGACCGCCAAGTTCGAAATCGGGCGGCAAGCCAATGAACGCGTGCTCCGATTGGAGTTCGAGCGGAAGGGTTGGTTTCTGCAGGGGGCGTTTGTGCTGCAGTTGATCGTGTTCTTGTTCCTGATGGCGGGATTGGTTTACGGTTGGCCGATGACATCGGTCCTCGTGGCCATCAGTCTGCTGGTCGTGTTGAACGTATCGCAGATGTTCCTTCCCTACTGGGCCTCTCGCCGCCGACTGGCGGAGTGCGAGAGGAGGGGAGACTGGCCGATGGCTTGGGGGCAATACGACTTGGAGGTCACCCCGACGGAGCTGATCGCCGTGCGAGGGACGGAGAATCAAAAGTGGGTTCTGGCCGACCTGGCACGTGTTCTCTACCTCGGGAATGGGTTGCTGATCGTGGCCGAGCCGGGAGTCTACCTACTGATTCCGAAGGAGGCGGATTTCGGGCGGGACACGTTTACGAGTTTCGTCCGCCTGTTCGCAATTCGGTTTCGGCGGGAAACCGGCAGTCCTTCATCCAGGAGCGGGGAGCTGACTGGAGCCCATGAGGAATTCATCGACGGCCCGGGCCGCTCCACGTCCCTCATTGATCGCCCAGACGACTAGCGACTGACCTCGTCGACAATCTCCGGCGGCAAAGACCTTGGGAATGTTCGTGGAGAATTTCCCATGCGTTGCCTGATAGTTGGAACGGGGGTCGTACTGGACCTTGAGCAAATCCGAGACATAGTGTTCCGGACCGAGAAAGCCCATCGCCAGGAGTATCAACTCCGCCTCCCAATCCTTTTCGGTTCCGGGCTGCTCCTGCATGATCCGTTTGCCGTCCTGTTCGATCCACTTCACGTTGACCGTTCGGACGCCGCGGAGGTTCCCTTGGTCGTCGCCGAGGAATTCCTTGGTCAGCAGCGAGTAGGCTCGCGGATCACTTCCGAACTTCTTCTCCGCTTCGGCGTGTCCATAATCGACGCGAAAAATCCGCGGCCATTGTGGCCAGGGATTATCGGGACCACGGGACTCGGGAGGTTGGGGGAGCAGTTCGAAATTGACCAGACTGGCGCAGCCGTGCCGCAGAGAAGTTCCGATGCAGTCCGTTCCCGTGTCGCCACCACCGATGACGATGACGTTCTTGCCCTCGGCCGAGATGAAGTGTCCGTTCCGTAAACTGCTGTCCAGCAGACTTTGTGTATTGGCGGTCAGAAACTCCATGGCGAAGTGAACGCCGCGCAAGTCTCGACCTGGAATGGCCAGGTCGCGTGGCTTGGTGGCACCGGTGGCCAAGAGCAGGGCGTCATGGTTGGCCAGCAGTTCATGCGGATCGACGTTGTTGCCGACGTCCGCGTTGGTGATGAACTGGACTCCTTCCTCGCGGAGGATGTTCAGTCGTCGCTCGACCACCTTCTTTTCCAGCTTCATGTTCGGGATGCCGTACATCAAGAGCCCGCCGATGCGGTCGGCCCGTTCATAGACCGATACCTGATGTCCCGCTCGATTCAACTGGTCGGCGGCTGCCAGTCCCGCCGGCCCCGACCCGACGATCGCTACTTTCTTGCCCGTTCTCCGTTGTGGCGGATGCGGCTTGACCCACCCTTCGGCGAATCCTCGATCAATGATCGCGTTCTCGATGTTCTTGATGGTGACGGCCGGATCGGTGATCCCCAGCACGCAGGCCCCTTCGCATGGGGCTGGACAAGTGCGCCCGGTGAACTCGGGGAAGTTGTTTGTCTTGTGCAAGCGGTCCAGCGCCTCTTGCCACCTTCCCCGGAAGACCAAGTCGTTCCATTCGGGAATCAAGTTATCGATCGGGCACCCGCTGCTGGATTGGCAGAAGGGAACTCCGCAATCCATGCAGCGCGCCCCCTGCGTCCGAAGGTGCTCTTCCTCGGGTTCGGTGTAGATTTCCAGATAATCATTCAAACGCTCGAATTCATCCCGATAGGGGACGGTCTTGCGTGGAAATTCCTTGAATCCTGTCGGCTTCCCCATTGGCTTACCCGTTCGCAATTGTCTTCAAAAGGTTGGAAATCGTATTTCAGTTGCTGGGGACTTCTTCGTGAACGTCCGAGTCCATTTCTTCGTCGTGGGTCTGCCGTTCCATGAGGACTCGCTTGTAGTCGATCGGCATGACTTTGACGAACTGACGGAGCACCTCCGGCCAGTTGTCCAGGACCCACTGTCCGACGGCCGATCCGGTCGACTCGCAATGCTTTTCGATCAGGGCCAGCAGCTCGGCAATATCCGCTTCATTCTCAACTCGCTCCAATTCAACCGTGCCCAGATTGCAGCGGAGATTAAAGTCACCCTTGCGGTCGAGCACGTAGGCGATTCCACCGGACATTCCAGCCGCGAAATTCCTTCCCGTCGGCCCGAGGATGACGACTCGTCCACCGGTCATGTATTCGCAGCCATGGTCGCCGACTCCTTCCACGACCGTCCAAGCTCCACTGTTCCGCACACAGAACCGCTCGGCCGCCCGGCCGCGGAAATAGGCGACGCCTCCCGTGGCGCCGTAGAGCACGACGTTACCGATGAGGATATTTTCCTCGGCCACGAACCGGCTGACGCGGGGAGGGTAAATCACGATCCTTCCTCCGGAGAGACCCTTGCCGACATAGTCGTTGGCGTCTCCCTCCAGTTCCAGCGTAACGCCACGAGCGAGAAACGCGCCGAAGCTCTGCCCGGCCGAGCCTCGGAATTTGAAGTGGATCGTGTCATCGGGAAGACAGGCGTCGCTCCAACGCTTGGCGACATGGTGGCTGAGGATGGTTCCCACCGTCCGGTTGGTATTTACGATGTCCAACTCGGCTCGAACCTTCTCGCCTCGCTCCAGTGCCGGCGCCGCCAGCTTCAGAAGTTGGTTGTCCAAGGCCAATTCCAGTCCGTGGTTCTGGGGAATCGACTTGCGGACCTGGACGCCGGGTCGGGGTGGCTGTGCGGGGCGGAGGATGGGGGTCAGATCGAGTCCATCGGTTTTCCAGTGGCGAATGGCATCCT
>JBJHCD010000764.1:0-3590 GCA_050485845.1 Pirellulaceae bacterium
GTCCATCGGCATCAAGTCGGGAGTGAACTGAATCCGGCTGAAGCGGAGCGACATGGTTTCGGAGAGCTTGCTGACCAGGAGGGTCTTGGCGAGCCCTGGGACGCCCATGAGCAGGGCATGGCCGCGGCCGAAGAGGCAGATGGCCAGCTTTTCAATCACGTCATGCTGGCCCACGATCACTCGGCCAAGTTCCGCTCGCAGCCTCCCGAAGACTTCACGGAGGTGATCGATGGCCTGAACGTCGTTTTCGCTGAGCTTTCCCGAGTCACCGTGCGGGTGGGGAGAGGGGGATTCGCTCGAAGTGATGGGGCCGCTGGAGAGGGGAGAAGCGGACTGCGACATGGCGGACGTTCCTCGAGTTGCGAGCAGTGATCCCGAAAGTGCACAAGAATCCCGAAGCGTTCTGAACTGAATTGAACTGATTGAACTGAACTGTATTCTCGCACACGCCGGGGTTCTTTGTCTAATTTGCCTGATTGGTGAATTTACGTTCCCAAGTTGGCCGGAACAATGGGAGGCCCCTCCGCCGAGGTTGTGGTCGCCGACTCGTCAGGGCGCGAGTCGCAAAGAATTTGCGAACGAAAACATTCCTCGCGATCTTCACTTCCTCTTCATGGTTTCCTCACATTGGGGCCTAGCATGGTGGGGGCAGATGAATCGTTTTTCATCTTCGTGACGTGCACGGTGCACGTCGCCTCCAGCGTGGCCACCAGTTACCAATCCCTTCCGGAGTGGGGTGCCCGCTGGATGTTCTCCATGATCTCCCCATCCGGAAACTGAACCGGAGGGGCGTAGAGAAGGATCATGCATGGGTTGGGGGGCGTCGTGCATCGGCCCGTCCAACCTCGAGTTCGTTCGAAGTGAGGAGTCCCCGTACATGAAGTGGAACTTGTTCCGGTATCAAGGCGCGAAGTGTCAAACTCGAGACCGGCAGCATCGCTCCGGTTTCACCCTGGTGGAACTACTGGTCGTGATTGCCATAATCGGCGTGTTGGTCAGCCTCTTGCTGCCGGCGGTCCAGTCGGCTCGCGAAGCCGCTCGTCGCATGAGTTGTTCGAACAATCTCAAGCAAATCGGACTTGGGATGCACAACTACCACGACACCTTCAAGGCATTCCCGCTCCCCGGCATCCACGTCCGCGACGGTTATGCGAATGCGAGTAGTACGAGTTCTTCTCACTCCTGGAATGTGATGCTCCTCCCTTTCGTCGAGCAACAAAATTTTCAGGACCAATGGGACATGGAAAATCGAGGGGGGCCCCGAGGTTTCCGCGACAATCCGATCAACCTGATTCTCGGAGGCACGGAACTGCCGGTGTTTCGCTGCCCGAGCGACGCCGAGCGAAAGGAATTGTTCAGCCCGACCAGTTCCTGGGGGCTCGACGATGGCTCGCGAGGCGGGTTGGCTCGATCCAACTATGCCATTAACGGAGGAGCGGGGAACGCGATTTCTCGAACGGATTACCGAGTGCGAAACGAGCGAGGCCCGTTTCACTTTGGTGGGTCTGGACGTCCCAGTGCTCCCTACTCGGCCACCATCGCGGATATCAAGGATGGAACTTCGAACGTGATCCTGGTCGGGGAGATCATCGCGGGGGACAACCGAGCGGACATTCGTGGTGTTTGGGCTTATGCCAGTGGAGGCCATTTTTCGGGAGGAGAACCATCCTATCGGGAAAACCGCATTCTCTTGGGCCCGAACGGAATCGCCTTGGATGACCTGCAAATGGACCGACCCGGCCGGTGTGGTTACGTCGGAGTCATCGATCGACAAATGCGGTGCATCAGCGGCGGTAGTCGCGGATTTCAGACGGCGCGGAGCCATCACCCTGGTGGTGTTCAAGTCTGTCTCGCGGATGGATCGGTCCGGTTTGTCGGTCAGACGATCGAGTTGGATACCTGGCGGATTCGGCTCGCCATCGCCAGTGGCATGGTGACCAACGGGTGGGATGACTGATCGAGTCGTACCGGGAAGCGAAGGAGCTGGAGTCGTCAAAAGCGAGGGGTGTCTTCGGAACGTGTGCCGACGGTTTGCTGTCTGCTCGTTTGGAATTGGGCTGATTGATTGCAAATTGCGAAATGCAAATTGCCAGAGCGCGAAATCTGAAGGCACCCTTTGGCCGATTCTTTTGGATGTCTGCTTTTTGAGGGGGGATTTCGGGCGAACTCTTTCGCCCGGAAGAATTCAAGGAGAATTCAAAAGGGGGGTGGGGTAGCTGATGAGTCTTCAAGCCCCCGGAGAATGAGCTCCGGGGGAGGGGGGGAGGCGTTAAGTCGAGGCACGCAGCCCACCCTTTGGCTCTCCTTCCAAGCTCAAGGCTGAAAGTTACTCAGGGTTCGATTCGCGTGCCGAGCACTTCGAGAAATTTTCGCATCCAAGCGGGATGAGCCGGCCAGGCGGGGGCGGTTACGAGCGTGCCGTCCACATGGGCGTTGTCGAACTGCTCGGACGCCGGAATGAACTTCCCGCCCCCCAATTCCACTTCGGGCTGAACGGCCGGATAGGCGCTGCAGGCTCGGCTCTTCAGAATGCCGGCCGCGGCAAGTAGTTGCGGGCCGTGACAGATGGCCGCGATCGGCTTTTCGGAATCGGCAAAGTGCCGGACCACCTCCAGCACGCGGGGATTCAGCCGCAGATACTCGGGGGCCCTCCCGCCGGGGACGACCAGGGCGTCGTACTTCGATTCATCCAAATCGTCGAAGGTGGCGTTCAGTTGGAAGTTATGTCCCCGCTTCTCGCTGTAGGTCTGTTCCCCTTCAAAATCATGGATCGCCGTGGCCACGCTCTCCCCAGCCCGCTTTCCCGGGCAGACCGCGTGAACCTCGTGCCCCACCATCAACAGCATCTGGTACGGCACCATGACCTCGTAGTCCTCCACGAAGTCTCCCACCAAGAACAAAATCCGCTTTGTCACTCTGCTGCTCCTTCCCACAAGCCCGCCAGTTACGAAAACACTCGAGAAACCGCTCCCCGTCACTCTCCCCACCACCCCGTCGCCGAGACCGCTGAGGTCTGACAGGGGGCTGTCCGATTCACGCCGCGCGAATGCACGCCGCGCGAATGCACGGCATCAAGATTTGGAAAAACCGAGCGGGACGGCCACCGCCACAGATGGGGTGTCTCTTTCACGGACCTTCAATCCTAACGGAAAGGGGAAGTCCCGTTAACGGCGCTGGCCAGCAATCTGGGGATTCGCCTGCCGGTGGAGGCTGGAGAAAAGATTTCTGGCGCCACTACCCGCAGGCTCCGAAGCGGAAAAATACCAAGCCCGAATCGCCGAGTTACTTCGCATTGCGGTATGGCGGCGATGGCTCCTGCGGAGCCATCGCCGTTCCGGAAGCGTGCGATTTCCTAAAGTGCAGTCCCTAATAAATGGCAAACAACGCCAATTCTTCGACCACATATACGAGTTTGAGAACGGGGTATGGCGATGGAAATGGCGATTGCAACGCGAGAACCGAGCATAGACCACTAACGAGTGCCAACATCATGGATAAGCTGAGTCGTCTCAAATTGGGGTACTCCCGAAGCGAGTACTCGGTCGCACCCAAACAAGCACCGAGGAGACAGATACTTATCAGTGTATTAC
>JBJHCD010000765.1:0-3589 GCA_050485845.1 Pirellulaceae bacterium
CCAGCAACTTTTTCTACAACGGCGAGACCGGTTTCGACTGGGCCTTCCTGATCTTCCAGACGGTCTTTTGTGCCACCGCCGCCACCATCGTCAGTGGTGCGATGGCGGAACGCACCAAATATGTCAGCTATCTCTGTTACACCCTGGGAATCACGCTCATTGTGTACCCGATTTTTGGCTCGTGGGCATGGGGAAGCCTTCTTGACGGGGGTGGCTGGTTGGAAGGGGGCGAGGGAACGCTGCTAGCCGCGATGTTTGGGTCCGACTGGGCCTTCCATGACTTCGCTGGCTCCACCGTCGTCCACTCGATCGGTGGCTGGGCGGCCCTGGCCGGTGCGATCGTGATTGGACCACGTCTGGGAAAATACGGGAGTGATGGTCGGATCAATGCCATTCCAGGTCACAATATCCCGATGGCCGCCTTGGGTGTGTTCATCCTCTGGCTGGGCTGGTTTGGATTCAATCCGGGAAGCACGACGGCCATTCAGGATGGAGACTTTGCCTTCATCGCAGTCACGACGAACTTGGCTGCGAGTGGTGGAGCGATCGCCGCGATGATTACTTCCTGGATTTTGTTTCAGAAGCCTGACACTTCCTTGGCCTTGAATGGAGCCCTGGCGGGACTGGTCGGAATCACGGCGGGCTGCGACGCGATGGCTCCTCACTTTGCACTTCTCACGGGAGTTGTCGCCGGCGTTCTGGTTGTCTTTTCAGTTCTGTTTTTCGATCGGATGCGGATTGACGACCCGGTCGGTGCCATCTCGGTTCACGGGGTCTGTGGAGCCTGGGGGACGCTGGCCATCGGTCTTTTCCACATGGAGGCCGGCCTGTTGGTTGGTGGCGGAGCGACCCAGTTCCTGGTTCAGATCGTCGGCGTGTCGGCCGCTTTCCTATGGGCCTTCCCGGTCAGCTTCGGCCTGTTTTACGCAATCAAATCGACCGTCGGACTCCGCGTCAGCGAGCAGGAGGAAATCGACGGACTCGATATTCACGAACACGGTATGCACGCCTACCCGATCGCGATGATCGCCGAGGGGGCCACCGGCTACCCGCCGCAAATGGCTACCACTCGCGAAACGTCCGGCGTGTCGTCCCCTTTGGCCAGCCCGGAAGGAGCTTGATCCGAGGGTCACAATGCAACCCCTTCGCAAGTCCGAGTTCCCTCGTCCGCGGGATTCATTCCGCGGACGAGGTGGACCGGGCTCGCACGAGCGAGACGAGGAGGGAGCGGCGGAATTCGAAACGAGCCGCTTGAAGTAAGAACAGAAAGAAGACAGCAAAAGCACACGGGGTGGGTGAGCGAAGCACGATTGAATAAGGCATCGCTTCCCCACCGGTGACGAAGCACTTCGGCTCTTGCCTGGGCCAGAAGGATACCCCAATGGCCCGGTTGGCGTCCGCCTCGCCGACCGGGCCGGGGTATTTTCTTGATCCGTAGTCCGGATCGGCCGGTGGATGGAGCGATGGAACGCCCCTTGGGGTTGTGAGTCGGTCCAGGACGGGATAGATTCAACCACTGGTTGCTCGGATCCCGGAGAGGTTTATTCATGAAGCTGATCATTGCGATTATTCAACCCAGTCGGCTCGAGCAGGTGCAGTCGGCATTGACGGAGGTCGAGGTCTTTCGACTGACCGTCATGGATTGCCAGGGTTTTGGGCGACAAAAGGGACAGATGGAAACCTTCCGGGGCCATGAGGTCGCGGTCAACCTGCTCCGCAAAGTCCAGCTCCAGATCGCGGTGAATGACGAATTTGTCGACCGCACGGTCCAGGCGATCATTAAGGGGGGCCGGACAAGCGAAAAGGGAGAGATCGGCGACGGCAAGATCTTCATTCTCCCCATGGAAGACTGCGTCCGAATCCGGACCGGCGAGCGAGGGTCCGAGGCGATTTAGGCTCCGAATCTCTGGAAATCTCTGGAAATCTCTCGAAAAACTCGCGAAATCCTCGCCCCTCCGACCCAGATAAGTCCAGCCGCAGCGTACCTCCGCCCCCATGGTTGTGATCCAAGCCAACTCGTGGTAATTTGCGTGGGTCGAGTTGACAACGCGGTCCCCGTTTTATCTGGGGCGTGGCTGCCTGGATGGCCGTTGTTGTTCAGAGCAGAGCACCGACCGCTTGGCGTATCGTGCCTCTCGGCAATTCACTCCTGGTGCGGCAGTTTCCTCCCGCAAGCGTACATTCCCGTGACCCTCTGTCTGTGCGTACGCCTACCCGGCCAACCAGGATCCCTTCACGTTGAATTGCCTCGAGTACTCTGCACTCCTCGAGGTGGATGACCGAAGAGATAGACGCGGGTGGACTGCACCGCAGGCTTGTTGTGAAGGTGATTGAGGAGACTCATGGCAAAATATTCCGAAGAAGACTTCTTTGCGGGTACGTCGATGACCTTCGGGGAGCACCTGGAGGAACTCCGCTCCGCCCTCTTCAAGTCGGTGGTCTTCCTACTCGCCGGATTCCTGGTCGGACTCCTCCTGGCCAATCACGTGGTGCGATTCATACAGACTCCGCTGGAACGCGCATTGGAGCGTTACCAGATTGCCCGTGACATCGAGGTCCTCAAAGGGCGTTATGGCCCCGACTCGGTCACGGGAATGGACAAGTTCATCGAAAAGCATCGGCTGGGATTCAGCTACATTTATGTCGAGCATGACGAATTGCTGCGGGTCGCTCGCGAAGCGGGGGGGACACTGACTTTTCCCCAAGGAAATGACCGTGGAAACGATCTCGGGCTGACTCATCCAGTGGACGGGACATCCAGGAACCCGGAACCGACCTCGGTCGCGGTTCCGTCCCTGGAAGAGGTTCCGGACGACCCAGGGGACCTGGCCCCCCCGAGCCCGGAATCCCGCATGGCCCTGGCTCGAATTTGGACCCCGCTCAAGGCGAGATTGACCAGTCTCAGCGCCCAAGAGGCGTTCATGATCTGGCTCAAGGCGGGATTCATCACGGGGTTGATCTTGGCCAGCCCGGCCATCTTTTTCTTCATCTGGAACTTTGTCGCCTCGGGGCTCTACCCTCACGAACGCAACTACGTCTACATCTATCTCCCTTTCAGTTTGGGGCTGTTCCTGCTCGGCGCCTCCATGGCCTTCTTCCTGGTCTTCGATCCCGTGTTGGATTTTTTGCTCAGCTTCAACCGGGGGATGAACATCGATCCGGATCCCCGCATCAGTGAGTGGATCGGCTTTGTGCTCTTTTTGCCTCTTGGTTTTGGAATCGCGTTTCAACTCCCGCTGGTGATGCTGTTCATCAATCGCCTCGGCATCGTGTCGGTCGAATCATTTTTGGACAAGTGGCGACTAGCGGTTTTGGGGATCTTCTTTATCTCCATGATCCTTACGCCGGCCGACCCGGTGAGCATGCTGATGATGGCCGTCCCCCTGACGGTCCTGTACTTCCTTGGCCTGCTGCTCTGCCTCTGGATGCCTCGAGGTGGTCCTCGACTGGCTGACGCCTGACCAAACGATTCGCTCGCCCACTCACCCCCCCACGGAGAATCGGAAACCCACCGCAAGCCACTCCACGATTGAGCTTGCGGCTTATTCCGGTTCCTCCCTATAATCCGCCGCCCCGCAGGGGGTTGAAC